>NZ_JBLYZI010000006.1:0-102540 GCF_057680865.1 Endozoicomonas sp. Z74 | reverse complement strand
ATCATCTTCTGGATGACGGCCTCTTTCATTTCTTTGGAGTAGCGAGCCATAACTGCCTCTTTTAATCATCTCTCCATTGAAGAGAGTCATGAGTCAAAAGAGGCGACATCTATCCTGACACAGGGGGGTACTCCTACAGTATGAAGCAAACTCTTGGTCAGTCATTGAGCGAATTGGGTCATGAAAGATTCTGTTGCTATCGGGCCAATCATAAATTTTCAGAAGCTGTTCAACTCCATCCCTGTAACTAGACACCCTATAGATTGAGTCTATGGCACGCTCCTCCATTTCATAGGACTTGATGTTTTTTATATTGTTGTTTGCTTTCCAAATTTTCATCATTTTTATGAGTGGAGTAAGCATTCCATTTAACTCTCTATTCTTAGATGAGAGTTTCTGTTCAAGCTTTCTCGGGTCTTCTACATTTTGCCAATCATTACCACCCAACTCAGGAATGTAATAGGTATGACCGCCCCAAATGCTCGATTCGCGTATCGCAGGTGTAAGCTCAAACTTACAATGATTAAAATCTAACACAATGCAGGGTTTGTCTTGACGTATTTTGCTATTTGGATACCACCTTGCCAAGTCACGCTTTAACTTGTTCAGTACAGCATTCGGTGTTGAATGATATGTTGTTTGATTTATTACAAGGAAAATATCCACATCATTTGGTGGCCTAATCATAGTACTCTTTTTATACGATCCAGTAAGAAATGACTCTGTTACATATGAAAGAGTTTGAAGGTTATTCTCTCGTAGGTTTCTGTGAGAAGAAATTATTTTCTCTTTCTGCTTTTCAGTTAGCTCTATCTCTTGCCTAAATCTTTCAAATTTACTGGGAAGACCTGTTTTTTGTTCTTGATAGAGTCCATACATTTGGAATTCACTCCTTTGTTGATTGTACAGCTAACGCCTAAATCAGGTGCGCCGTAGGCGTCACCTGGATTTTTTTGTTAGCTGCGGCCTACACCTCGGTATAGTAGCTTGATTTATAAACCGTTATATTTTCACCCAAATAACTCCATGTGATTCGGTTCCACATACTATTACCACTAGAGTCAGTTTTGAAGGAGTCATTTATTTGGTTATAAACTGAAGCACTTACATGTGTTTTATAATAACCATTTCTGATGTCACTTAGTTTTGCAGCTAGGTTTGCAGAGCGACCAATCCAAATTAAGTCATTTGCACCGCGAGCGCCGCCTCGAACCCCCATTATTGTACCAGTGTCTATACCTACACCATGGCTTATTTTGAAGCTGGCATTTTTTACAGAAGTATATTTCTTCTCAAACTCGGGTTTGATAACATGCGTGACTACACCGTTGATTTTTAGAGCACATTTGGCAGCATTTGTATTTTTAGAACCGCCTAGGAAAATACCCATTACACGATCACCATCAAAGCTAACTACTGTACCGTCAAAGAACCTTATTAATCGTGAGGCTGTTGACAAAAATGACTTCATTATCTTCGCCGCTACACGTCGATCAAGTTCTTTTGCCATTTTTGAAGAATTTGCTAGGTCAGCATATAGAAATGTAGCGTCTAATTCTACAGCTCCACCTGCTAGCTTGACGTCTTCTGTGTTAGGAACTTTTTGCCCTTTTCTTAAGTCCCATTCTTTATTCACAATATTGGTTACATCTGATTTTAAATCATCACTTAATGACATTTACTTTCCCAAACTAAACAACATAAAAATTGCAATTGACCATAAAGGTAATGATAGAAATATACATTTTATTGATTGTTTTACCCAGTGGTATTTTCTATCAGCTATCTGAGCATTTCTGTGACATTGCGCAATCAAATCATTAATATATTCTTCTTCAGTTTGGGTTTTAATTTGATGCTCAAAATTAGAAAGATCTTTTGAGGCAATTCCACCAAAAAATATATTTGATCCTTCAGGGCCTTCAGTCCTTGGGAAGGATGCACACGCAATAAAAATAAGGCTCAAGACTAACAATCCACATGCTGAAAAAGGAAAAAGCATAGTGGGGGTTGTCCATAAACAGATATTTTTAGGTATCAGTGCTGCAAGAACAGCAAGCATAGCTGTAGTAAGTGGCAGAATGAAGCTAACCCTAGTGTCTGCTGCCTGAATCCATCCTAACTGCCGTGCAAGGCTTAACTCAAGAATTGATTTCATATCTTGCGAATCGGTCATGTCGGATTCCATTATCTAAAAAATACTCATTTTACTCGATATTGCAGTTTTCTGTGAGCAGCTAACAGCTATTAGATCTCAAACTGAGCAATATCGAATATTAGGGGCAAAAAACTCAAACTAAGAGATATCCACCCAATACCGTACTTATTAATTCAAAATGAGATATATTACGAAATTTACATGCAGTTCTAACTGCTTGATGTAAAAGTTAATTCTACCATTTTGCATAATATATTTTTAATATTACTCATCGTTAGGAGGTTCAGTGTCAGTTCTTTCATTGTGCGTACATCAATGGGTATGTGCACAATGAAAGAACTGACACCTTCGACTCTTAACCGATGCTTTCGCTTGTGGTGGAAAAACAGTGTCTGTCTGAAGTCGCACACAAAACCGATACGCTACCGCCCGGCCTGCCATTTTCAAGACTCATCAGGGGGCAAAATCTCTTGTACACGCTGTAACACCTGCATAAACTGCGCCATAGTACCATGTAAAAACCGGGCACTCTATTGACCTGCCTCACCGACCAGAGTGGGTATAAAACGTCCTGATTAATGAGATAACAAACACACCGTGACTGTGCAGTCGCTCAAATTCTTCGAACCCAGCGTCGCTTTGCCGGGTCAGTGCTGAGGATTTACTGGCAAGGGCATGCAGGGCAACAGCCGGGCAATGGTGCCATGAAGAGCAGGGAAGCAAACGGCTTTTAAACCCAAAAATAAGCCAAAAATTGCGTGGCTTTTGCGCAGGATTGACGCGCACGGAATAGTCTTTATTGTATTATGCATAACAGCGCTACTCAGAGCAGAGCCCAATAACCGCTACAGCTGATCGCCCTGGCTTTCAGTGATGACTAAAGGTAACCGATAGAACGCTATGTCTGCATTTGCTTCAAGTTTCAGCTTTCTGGTCCAGACCCTGGGTGGGTTGTACATTATGGCAGTGCTGATTCGCTTTCTACTGCAACTGGTGAAGGCGGATTTTTACAACCCCATCTCCCAGGCCATCGTCAAAGCCACTTCTCCCCTGCTGAACCCCATCCGCAAGGTGATTCCCGGCTACGGCGGCATCGATATGGCCTCACTGATTCTGGCCCTGGTTTTACAGATATTGCTCATTTATGGGCTCTACATGATCGCGGGAGTGTCCCCCGGACAGCTTCCCTTTGCAGGTGTTCTGATAAAAAGCCTGATTGAGCTGGCCACGGAGTTTCTGAACATCTATATGTTCAGCCTGATCATCATCGCCATCGCCAGCTGGGTGGCTCCCCAGAGCTACAATCCGGGATTGATGCTGCTGCATCAGTTGACCGAACCCCTGACCAGCAAGGTACGGAAAGTGATCCCTCCCCTGGGCGGGCTGGACTTCTCCCTGATGGTGATTCTGATTGTGATCATCACTCTGAAGAATTTTCTGGTTGCGTTGGGTTGAAGAAAGTACCTGAGCTCAAGAGCTTGATTTTCTTCGATAATATTTAAAACAGTCTCTGAGGCTCATTTCGCCGCAGAGACTTTGATAGCCAGATTTAGCTGCCTTGCCGCAGTACTCCTGATACTTTGTCATACAGGCTTTGAACTCCATTTGTGCACACAGGGTTTCATAGCCTGCCTCTAAAGCTCCGTAACAACTCTCTTGAACAGCAACCATCCACCGAGACAGGCACTGATGCCTTGAATGGCTTTTCCCGCAAACGCCCTTCCATATATCATCTTGCGCTTTCTGGGGTAGCAGGTATTTATAAGACAGCACCAACCATAGCGGTGTCGAGATTGCCAGCCCACTCTTCCAGAATGAGTTTCGATTGTGAAAGGCCTTACTTCTATCAAGCTTATCTACTGTGTTTTTCCACTTTTTATATAGATACTCTCTATCTACTTTCTTACGAATGGGTGTATACCGGCTTTGTACTCGATTACCCGGATTACCAGACTTTCTTGCCTCTTTATTTAAGCAACAGAGGGTATTATTGCCAACTACAGGCAGCAGATCGTTGCCATTTTCAGTAACAAATACCCTTGTTGAAGATTCACGGCATTCTTCTAATAGTTCTGGCAGTTGAGCATAAGGTAAAAAAACAACAGGGAAAACCCGCAAAACCCCAGCTACTCTACCTATCCTTATAGCAGCAACATTTGCTTCCTGAACATCCAGAATCATAATGGGTATTTCAGTGGCTATGACAAAAAGGATACCAGCCTCAACAGCATCAAGCTGGTCAAAATAAGCTTCTATATCTGCACGAATGTTGTCCACTATCAAGGGGCGCTGTATTGGGTTACTCAGTGAATTCAGATAATGAAGCATAAAAGAAACAGTGCCTGCATAACGTTCATCAACCTCTCTTAAAGTAGCCAATTCCTGCATCAAAGACGGGTAGTACTGTTCACTTGATAGATATTCCCATAACCTTGAAGACAGGTAATTACTAACCACTGAAGCCAGAGATGCCTATGAGGAGAGGTCATACACCATTACCGGATTTGTATACATAGGCGATGAATAGCTTCCCTGTAACGTGCTATTCCTGACCAATCTATTTCTAATAAACTCATACCAACTGCGAGTTCCTTCCTTTGTTGTTCGACTCATAATCATTGCCAGAGAAAGAGCCGATCTTGAGTGAAGCCCATAACGACTACTGGTGGTAACAACGTTCAACCCATTCTCTGATAAAAAAACATTTAACCGTTCAAAGGAAGAGATATAAACATTTTCTGTATCAACCGTATCAACACGTTTCCACTCGACAGAGTACACACTCTGTAGACAAAACGTCCAAATAAGGATAAAAGTACAACAAGCCGACACCAATTTCTTCATAACGCTCTTCTCAAAAAAAGATAACCGCCACTATTAACGGTCAATCAAAAAACTTAAGGCATTTATAAAATAGACAGTCTGAGTCGATGGCAATAAAAACTTTGAGAAAAGTATTTCATGGCCTCATTCGGCAGACCAACAGCCAGTTCATCTATCTCTTCGAGAAGTCGATACAGAAGCAATAACCAGATAACTTTTTCGCCAGGCTTGAGTAATATGATTGATATGGTACTCATGTTCTTTAAAGTCAAAGCCACCCGTTTGCAATGGGAAGACCGGCAGAAATTGCCCCTTTATACAATACTGATTCTATCCCTCAACGGGTTAACCATCCCGGTAAGCTGTGGAGATGATACTATTCTGGATAAACGAATAACCCTCCCATTCACCCACAAACTGGATACCTTCCCCTCCTTTCAACTTGGCTCTGAACTGCTTATCTCTGGAGAAAACAAGTCCGACAACCTGCAGCTGATGATCATCCGTATCGATAACAGTCGGTCTTCCAGTTACTACACCCGGTTAAACAAAGAGTTTACGGTTGCTCCGGGCCCATTCTCTTTGGTGTTGCCTTTGACTGGGCTGAAAACCTCCGGTGGAGCGCCGCTGGAGCAACCCTATTCCAAAATGCATATTTTCACCGACACCCCGCGCTCCAGCCTGGAACTCAGGGAAGTCAGGATCCACACTGGCCAGGATATCCCTGATCAGACCCTGGCGCTGGATTTTGGCCAGAGCGACAGTCCTCTCTATAGCGGATTTCAGGCCATCACCAGAGAAAGCCCTTACCTGAAAGGGAAAATGAGTGAGCGGGTAAGGGTGTCCGGTGATGCCCTGATTCAGGACGGTATTCAGGGAATCGACTCTATTACTGTTCCCTGGCTGAACGGTCGGTGGAAATTGACGCTCTGGATTGAAGATCAGGGAGAATGGGAATACCTCCCTCATTCTCTCAACCGTAAGATCATCGCCGGAAAAACCATGCTCCTGGATGAGTCTTTTACCCGGGAGCAGTGGGTTCGCCAGGTGTATCTGGCCGGCTCCCGAAAAGAGGGAGGGCTGGACGGTGACTCCTGGGAGCTGATCGGTAAAAGGCGCAGCGGAATGATCAACAAAACCGTGGACATCAGCGGCGGAAGCCTCAACATTCAGTTAAGGGGGGAACGTGAAGCCCGATATATTTCCGCCCTGATCCTGGAACCGGTGGACGGTGAGTTCGCCAGCAATATTGAGGAGCAGCGCAAAAACCGGTTCCTCAACACCTGGCCGGTGACCAGCGACCTTTACCACCCTCCCAGAACATTCTCCATAGAGGACATAAGCCACCAGGTGGCTGATAACCAGGGCGTATACCTTTCAGCAAGAGGGACACTGCTCAACCTGATGTTTGAAATCAGGACCCCTGTGGATGATAACAGTCCTGTTGTAATGGCTAGCCAGCCCCGCTCCCCTGAAGGCGATTCATTGTCCGTCACCACCCGCTACGGACACTGGCGCTATGAGCGTCCCGAACCCAACGCCAGCTCACTGATTCTCGACGACAGCTACCTCAGATCGGATCTTGGCACCCTGCGCCTGTCCCGAAAACGCCCAAGAAGGCTATCCGTCCAGGTGAACATCCCTGTGAGTGCTCCCATGGGCGAATACACCGGTAACCTTCAAGTGCTCAGCCATGACAAACTTTATCTTCAGGAATATACCATCAGGGTGCTCCCCATCACTCTGCCGCGGCTGAAGCGACCGGTCGGGCTCTACCTTGAACCGGCTCCCTTCTACCACTGGTTCAGTACGTTCAACAGCCAGGTCTCCATCGCCACAGCCTGTGACCTGGCCCTGCTCAGCAGCCATGGTTTTTCCACCGTAGCTCCCGCCCTGGCCACACCGGACAATGATAAAAACAGAAGACAGTTTCTTCGCCAGATAAAACAGATAAAACGGTACGGCTTTCACCAGCCGGTGCTGGCCTATGCCCCCTTTAAGCGTCTGCTGAATCTCAAAAGCGAAAAAGAAGCCAGCGTTGACCTGCAGCAACTGGGCTATTCCCTGAAAAATCAGCAACTGCCCGACATTTACTGGTCTGTTTTTGATGAACCCACACCGGAAACCTTCACCGCTATTGAACAGTCTGCAGAACTGCTCAGAAAAGCGCCCCTGGCATTTAAAACCGCCGGCCATATGAACACCATGCGCCAGCGCTCTCTCAACGATGACGTCGATCTCTTACTGGTGAATCACGGTTTCGGGCTCACGGAAACCAAAATCAACAATCTGAAGCAATCCAGTACCGTATGGCTGTATAACATGCCTGCCCCAAGAACCGCCGCCGGAGCGTATCTGTGGCGCTCGGGAGCCCAGGGATACCTGCAGTGGCACGGGCGCATGCCCACTGCGGACCCTTTTGACCCAACCGATGGCAGGGAAGATGATGTGATCTATCTTTACCCTTCTGCAGAAAAGTGCCCCGCGGTTATGAACATCCACCGCAGGCTTCTGGATTTACACGAAGCCACCATCGACCTTCGCTGGCTTGAGTGGCTGGAGGAAGAGGCTGGCAGGCGACCAGAAGCCAAAATCCTGATGAGGCAGATCAAGAAAAGCATTCCTGATGACTGGGAAGACGCCAGTCTTCTAAGCGCACAGGAACTGCTGGAAATCAGGCGAAAAATTCTGGAACTGACAGAGAAAAAAATACGCCGTTGACCCCCAGAAAGGAAGCCAACGGGAGTGATATCAAAACCACTCTTTAGAGCAGCAGCTTACGAATATCCGACAGCAGGCCGCCCAGCATAGTGGTAAAGCGTGCAGCGTCTGCACCATTAATTGCCCTGTGGTCATAGGACAGGGACAGAGGCAGCATCAGCTTGGGCTCAAACTCCTTGCCGTTCCAGACCGGCTTCATGGAAGCCTTGGAAAGACCAAGAATGGCCACTTCCGGTGCATTCACAATCGGAGTGAATGCCGTGCCACCAATAGAGCCGAGGCTGGAGATCGTGAAACAGCCACCCTGCATTTCGTCCGGCTTGAGCTTCTTGTCACGGGCCTTGCCAGCCAGTTCAATACACTCTGCAGACAGCTCCCACAGACTCTTTCTGTCCACGTTCTTGATGACGGGCACCAACAATCCATCCGGAGTGTCCACCGCCACACCAATGTTAATGTACTTCTTGTAGATCAGCTTCTCACCGTCAGGACTCAGGGAAGTACAGAACTGGGGCAGTTCTTTCAGCACATAGGCCACCGCCTTGAGAATAAAGGGCAGAGGGGTCAGCTTGGTGCCACGGGCTTCCGCCATTGCCTTCTGGGCTTTGCGGAATGCTTCCATCTCTGTGATGTCACACTCATCAAACTGAGTCACATGGGGCACATTCAGCCAGGAGCGCTGGAAGTTCTGGGCCGCCACTTTACGCAGGCGGTTTTGGGCAACTTCCTCAATATCGCCCCACTTGCTGAAGTCAATTTCCGGCATCTGGGGAATACCCAGTCCGGAAGTGGCTGCTGCCGCTTTTGGTTTTTCACTCAGGCGAGACTTGACGTATTTCTGGACATCTTCCTTGAGAATACGCCGACGGGGACCAGAGCCCGGAACCGCAGCCAGATCTACACCAAACTCACGGGCCAGCTTACGAACCGCAGGACCCGCATGATAATTCCGATTGGTTCTTTCCAGCTCAACCGGATTGGCTTCCGCCCTCGGCGGAGGCGCTGACGGGGCGCGAGAGGCAGGCTGTTGCTGGGAAGCTGCTGGTGCAGGGGCTGCTGCGGGTGCTGGAGCAGGAGCTGCAGGAGCACCGCCGCTGACTTCAATATCCAGAATCAGGTCACCCTGGCTCAGGGTATCCCCTTCTTTCACCGCAACCGCTTTGACCACACCGGAGAAAGGTGATGGAACCTCCATGGTCGCCTTGTCAGACTCCAGGACGATCAGGGAACCTTCCTCTTCGATGCTCTCACCCACACTGACGCAGACTTCGATCACCGGCACATTTTCCGCACCGATATCCGGAACCGTTACTTTTTCAATGCGAGGACCAGACGCTGCTGCAACCGATGCAGACGCGGCAGGCGCAGGGGCCTGAGCGGGAGCAGCTTCTGCCACAGGCTCGGCTGCAGGGGCACCTGCACCACTGACTTCCACATCAATAATCAGGTCGCCCTGATTCAGGGCATCACCGTCCTTGACATGAATGGCTTTCACCACACCGGCAACCGGAGAAGGCACTTCCATGGTCGCTTTGTCCGATTCCAGGACAATCAGGGAGTCTTCTTCCGCAACGGTATCACCGACACTGACACAAACTTCGATAACGGGAACATTTTCTGCGCCAATGTCCGGCACGGTCACCGGCTCAATACGACTGGCCGCTGCCGGGGCAGGTGCTGCAGCAGGGGCCGCAGCAGGAGTAGCCGACTGGGGAGCGGGTTCTGGCTGGGCAGCTGGCGCTTCGGCACTGGCCGCTGCCGCCATTTTCACCATTTCTGCGCCTTCACTAACACTGTCGCCTACTTTCAGGAGCACTTCTGTCACTACGCCATCCCGGGGCGCAGGTACTTCCATGGTCGCTTTGTCCGATTCCAGGACGATCAGGGAATCTTCAGCCGCCACCGAGTCACCGGGGTTGACGCAGATTTCAATAACCTCTGCCTCACCACTGCCGATGTCTGGGACCTTGATGATTTCGTCACTCATTCCTAATACCTTTCAGCATTAAATCCAGTACGCCTGCTTTCTCACTGGGGCTTGCGCCCCCAGCAGCAAGGACCGGAATCAACTATTCAATGTTAAGGTCCAAACTCAGCAGTACAGAGGGTTAGCCCTGGTTGGATCAATATCAAACTTCTTGATGGCTTCACTGACCACAGAGGCATCCAGCTCACCGTCCTTGACCAGCGCATTCAGGGCAGCCACCACAATAAAGTAGCGGTCCACTTCAAAGAAACGACGCAGCTGCTCACGGGTATCAGAACGGCCAAAGCCGTCGGTACCAAGCGCCACATAAGTACCTGGTACGAATTCCCGGATCTGGTTGGCGTACAGGCTCATGTAGTCAGAAGCGGCAATCACCGGTCCTTTGCGGCCCGCCAGCTGCTGCTCAACCCAGCTCAGCTGTGGTTCCGCTTCAGGGTTCAGCATGTTGTGGCGCTTGGTATTCTGGCCGTCACGGGCCAGTTCATTAAAGCTGGTAGCGCTCCACACGTCCGATTCAACATTAAACTGATCACGGAGAATTTCGGCGGCAGCACGTACTTCTTCAAGAATGGTGCCACAACCCATCAGCTGAACTTTTGGTCCCTTATCACGGGAGTTTTCTTCAAGGTTGTACAGTCCCTTGATGATTCCCTCAATCACCTCCTCCCCTTCAGGCAGGGCAGGCTGGCGATAGTTTTCGTTCATGGCGGTAATGTAGTACCAGACATTCTCACCGTCGCCATACATCCGCTGCAGACCATTCTGGATGACCACGGCCATCTCGTAACCGTAGGTGGGGTCGTAGCTGATGCAGTTTGGCACAGTAGCCGCCAGAATGTGGCTGTGACCGTCCTGGTGCTGGAGACCTTCACCGTTCAGGGTGGTCCGCCCGGCAGTGGCACCAATCAGGAAACCACGGGCCTGAATATCACCCGCCGCCCAGGCCAGGTCACCGGTCCGCTGGAAACCGAACATGGAGTAGAAAGCATAGAACGGAATCATCGGCACGTTGTGATTGCTGTAAGAGGTCGCTGCAGCAATCCACGCCGCATGGGCGCCTGCTTCGTTAATACCGGCTTCCAGAATCTGGCCCTGCTTGGACTCCTTGTAGAACATCACCTGGTCAGAGTCGACCGGCTCGTAGTTCTGGCCTTCCGCAGAATAAATACCCAGCTGGCGGAACATACCTTCCATACCGAAGGTCCGGGCTTCATCAGGAATGATCGGCACGATGTGCTTGCCAAGGCTCTTGTCCTTGGCCAGTGCACCCAGGATACGGACATAGGCCATGGTGGTGGAAATTTCACGCTCACCACTGCCCTTGGTCACCGCTTCAAATGCCTTCAGGCTCGGAATTTCCAGTTTGACGTCTGTCTCCCGGCGACGCTGGGGAATAAAGCCACCCAGTTTCTCACGATGCTTGCGCATGTAGATCATTTCCGGGCTGTCGGCATCGGGCTTGAAGTAAGGGAGGGTCTCAATGTCCTCATCCTTGATGGGCAGGTCAAAGCGATCCCGGAAGTGCTTCAGGTCATCCACAGGGAGCTTCTTGACGTTGTGGCTGACGTTGGCCGCTTCACCGGTGGCTCCGGTGCCGTAGCCTTTAACGGTTTTTGCCAGAATCACCGTTGGCTGGCCAGTGTGGTTAACCGCCTCATGGTAGGCAGCGTAAACTTTGTAAGGGTCATGACCACCGCGGTTCAGGCGCCAGATATCGTCATCGGACAGGTGCTCAACCAGCTTCAGCGCTTCCGGGTCACGACCAAAGAAGTTGTCACGGGTCCAGGCGCCGCCTTTGGCTTTGCAGTTCTGGTAATCACCGTCCACAGCCCGGTCCATGACCTCCTGCAGTTTGCCGTTCTTGTCCTGGGCCAGCAGAGGATCCCAGTGACGTCCCCAGACCACCTTGATAACGTTCCAGCCTGCACCCCGGAAGACCCCTTCCAGTTCCTGCATGATTTTGCCGTTACCACGCACCGGTCCATCCAGGCGCTGCAGGTTACAGTTCACCACAAACACCAGGTTATCCAGCTTCTCACGGCCCGCCAGGGAGATCGCCCCCAGGGATTCCGGCTCATCCATTTCACCGTCACCCAGGAAAGCCCAGATCTTGCGATTCTGCTCCGGAGCCATGCCACGGTTGATCAGGTACTTCATAAAGTGGGCCTGATAGATAGCCTGGAGCGGTCCAAGCCCCATGGAAACCGTGGGGAACTGCCAGAAGTCAGGCATCAGCTTGGGGTGTGGGTAGGAGGGGAGGCCATTGCCATCCACTTCCTGGCGGAAATTGTCCAGCTGATCTTCATTCAGACGACCTTCCAGGAAAGCCCGGGAGTAGATACCCGGCGCCACATGGCCCTGGTAATAGACCAGGTCGCCTTCACGGTCATTTTCATGACCATGGAAAAAGTAGTTGTAACCAATGTCGTACAGGGTGGCACTGGAAGCGAAAGAGGAAATATGGCCGCCCAGGCTGCTGTCTTTCTTGTTGGCACGCATTACCATGGCCAGCGCGTTCCAGCGAACCAGAGAACGAATACGACGCTCCATGAACAGGTCACCGGGCATCCGCGCTTCTTTCTCCGGCGGAATGGTATTGCGGTATGGGGTAGTAATTGCGTAAGGCAGCTGAGTGCCCTTGGCACGGGCATGCTGGGACAGCCGGGTCAGCAGGAAATGGGCACGGTCCTCACCTTCCTGCTCCAGAACGGAATCCAGTGCTTCCAGCCATTCCCGGGTTTCTATAGGGTCGATGTCATGCATAAAAATCGGCTCCGAAATCAGAAGAGCTGTGTCAGGCGCTAAAAACCGAAGCCCCGGCGGAATGCAAAACAATCCCCACCAGTGCTCAGATCACAGGTTCCAGACATGAAGGTCGGAATAGATCAGCCAGTCATCAGCCTGCGGGAGTTCGGCCCTGAGGTCCTGCCTGCAAAAATCGGCAGGTATGGTTTCAGGATCATCTAGCAGCCTGTCGGGCTTATGCTTTCGAGCATAAAATTCAGTAGAACGAGTCAAATCTTTCGATGGATTCGTGCGAATAGTGGACCTATTTAATCGAATTCATCGAAAGATTTGGCCGTTCTTTCTGGATTTTAGGCCGAAATTGTCGTAAGTCCGACAGACTGCCAGCAAACTCCGTCATGGCAGGATGTGCACCGCTAACCCTTTACGCCAGAACGTATCGGGCTACCACCGGAAAATCATAACGGACAAGGTTACCATCAATGATCAAACCATTAACCCTTGATCACCACAGATACCAACCGCTGCCGCATCATTTCCATCTAACAGCCCAAGATTAAAAAAAAATTGATATTAATCAAATGTAATATAACTACAAGATAAGCAATTCCCGCAATGAGTACCAGTACTTACGTGTAGTATTTTTACACGTTCTACACCCTGCTTCAGTAGGGGTGCAGACAAAAACGACAGCAATTCACACAGTCGATCAATACACCCCTAACAACCACTTGCTTTCACCCATCGGCAGGGGTCTGTTCTGATCGTTTAATCATGGAGAATCGGCCATTGAGTTTTCCGAAACCAGAGAGGCCGTAGTCTCTTCCTCTTCCTGTCGGCAACGCTTCCAGCGACGGTTGCTCCACAGGAAGGTTTCCGGCTGCTCACGAATCGCCGCCTCGGCCATTCTCACATAAGTGTCCAGGATTTCGTGTGACATTTTGTTATGAGAATGATTATCCAGGGAATTATGATGGCCTGGGTCATAAGGTGGCGTTGCCAGTTCTTTGAATTCCAGCTGGTAGTAACCCTTTTTGAGACGCCGACACTGGGCAAAAAAAACCGGAAAGCCGGTCAACAGGGCCATTTTCTCAGCCCCTGTGTGAAAGGCCGCTTCTTTGTTAAGGTACTGGCACCAGTAGCTGCTCTCTCCGGCAATGGGGGACTGATCCGCCAACATGACAAACAGCCGGAACTCATCTCTGCGCCGCAGAATATCACGCCCCGCCTCGGCCATGGCCAGGGGCCTTGAATGAAAACGCCCACGAACCTCCCGGACAAACTGATCCCAGCCACGGTGGTGAAGCGGCTTGTATACCGGATCAATCGGTAGCTCCAGCTGGAGCGAAACGCCATGGAGCACCCATTCCCAGTTCCCCTGGTGAATAGTGAGAACAATGATGGACTGCTGGCGATGGCGGGTACTCTCCAGCAATTGTTCGGCTCCAACCACAGAGCAGCGACGCCGGAACTCCGCGGCACTCATGGTCCTGGCCTTGATGATTTCAAAAGCGAGATTGGCCAGATGACGGTAAAAGGCCCTGCCCAGCCTGCGGATCTCAGCCTGACTCTTCTGTGGAAAAGCCTGCCGGAGATTCTGCTCCACCACCGCCTTCCGGTAGCCCAGTACATAATACAGAAAGAGATAACTGAGCCAGGCCAGCCAGTAGATCAGGAAAAAGGGCAGATACCCCAGCAGACGGAAAAACAGCATATACCCGCCACTCTGCAGAATGGATCAATAAAGCAGAGCAAGTATAGTCAGGGGCAAAAGGGCCAGCATCTCTTTACTACCCATTCAAGTGCAGCCACTACAAAGCGGTCATTTTTCTCTGTTTGGTCGTTATAATAGGAAACAACTGTCGCCCGGAGCCTGTGGCAGGCTGCCAGGGGACCTTGATCTATTCAAACGATCTCAATAAACAAAAGCAGAGAGTCCGCAATATGGAGCCACTCCAGGCGCAATTCAGCCAGCAACTGTCCACCTCCGGGTTGCCTGAACCGGTCCAGGCAGTGGTTGCAACACACTGGCAGCACTACTTCAATAGCGACCAGGATGTCCACGCTCTCTGGGAACCCCATGCCAACAAGGTTGACCACCGGTTTCTGGACGCACTGATTCAATGCTGGAGTGGCAGTGATTTTGCCGCCCAGCAATGTGCCCGCCACCCGCAATGGCTGCTGGATCTCTTCCTGGGCTTTGATCTGCTCGCTGCACAGGCACAGAGCCACCGTCAACGACTGGCAGAGATCTTCGAACCCATCGACACTGAAGAACAGCTGATACAGTCCCTGCGGCGATATCGTAACCGGGAAATGCTCCGGATTATCTGGCGCGACCTGAACCGCCAGGCCAGTATGTCTGAAACCACTGCGGATATGTCGGCTATGGCAGATGCCTGTGTCGACCTTGCCCTGGAGTGGCTATATAAGGACAGCTGTAAAACCCTGGGTACTCCCTATGGCACTATCCATTCGAGCAGCAACCCTGATGACAATCCGACTCCCCAGAAAATGGTGGTTCTGGGGATGGGAAAACTGGGGGCCTGTGACCTGAACCTCTCTTCGGATATCGACCTGATGTTCACCTACCCCGCCCAGGGAGAGACACAGGGAGGAAGGCGGCCGCTGACCAACCAGGAGTTCTTTATCCGTCTTGGCCAGCGGCTGATCCGGGTGCTGGATTGCCAGAATGCCGAAGGTTTTGTGTTTAGAGTGGATATGCGGCTCAGACCCTATGGCAACAGCGGTGCCCTAGCCATGAGCTTTGCTGCCATGGAGCAGTATTACCAGGATCAGGGACGGGACTGGGAGCGTTACGCCATGCTCAAAGCTCGCGTGATAGCGGGCGACCTCCAGTCAGGTAACGAACTCCTTAACCTGCTGCGCCCCTTTGTCTATCGACGATATATTGA
Organism: Endozoicomonas sp. Z74; assembly: GCF_057680865.1. Taxonomy (NCBI): domain Bacteria; kingdom Pseudomonadati; phylum Pseudomonadota; class Gammaproteobacteria; order Oceanospirillales; family Endozoicomonadaceae; genus Endozoicomonas; species Endozoicomonas sp. Z74. The sequence goes on along the minus strand of NZ_JBLYZI010000006.1, from coordinate 87,191 downwards.
CTTTGGCTCCATCAGCGCCCTGAGAGAGATGAAGCGATTGATTCAGAGGGAAGTCAAACGTAAAGGGATGGAAACCAACATCAAGCTGGGCCCAGGCGGTATTCGGGAAATCGAGTTTATTGTCCAGTCTTTCCAGTTAATTCACGGTGGCCGGGACCGAAGCCTTCAGGAAAGAAACCTGCTCAAAGTGCTCAACACCCTCTCCAGCAACGACTACTTCTCCCGGGAAGACGCGACGGAACTGCGGGAAGCTTATGAGTATTTGCGCAACCTGGAGCATGCCCTTCAGGCCATTGCCGACCGGCAGACCCAGGATCTGCCCAAAGATGCCCTGACCCAGGCCAGAGTAGCGGCCAGCATGGCCCATCCAGACTGGCAGGGATTATTGGATACCCTTGAGTCCCATAAGCAGAACGTTATCCGCCACTTTGAAGCGGTCATTGCCGACCCAGATGATCAAAACCCGCCAGAACAGGAGACCGACCAATGGCTGGCTTTCTGGCTGAGCCAGCTGAACGAAGAAGAAGAGCACCAGTTATTGCTTCAGTCCGGGTTTTCTAACCCAGCGGCCTCCCGGAACCGACTGCTCGCCCTGCGCGATGGCAAAGCCATCACCCGGGTCCGGCGCCAGAGTCGTGAGCGACTGGATCGTTTTCTGCCCCAGTTGCTGGAGGTAGTGTCCAATTCGGCAGAGCCGGATATTCTGCTGGTTCGCTTGCTTCCCCTGGTGGAAGCCGTCCTGCGCCGGACCGCCTATCTGGTATTGTTAATGGAAAACCCGGCAGCCCTGGAACACCTCAGCCAGCTCTGCATTGCCAGCCCATGGATTGCCGACCAGATCGCCCGCCATCCGGCGCTGCTGGACGAGTTCCTCAATCTGGGAGACCTGTACAACCCACCGCTTCGGGATGAACTGGCGGACGAACTCAGACAACAACTGGCGCATATCCCGGAAGACGATCTGGAAAACCAGATGGAAGCCCTGCGCCATTTTAAAATGGCGCACATTCTCCGGGTCACCGCCGCCCAGGTCTCCGGCAAACTGCCTCTGATGAAAGAAAGCGACTACCTGACCTGGATCGCCGAAGTGATTCTTGAAGCCGTCGTGGCCATTGCCTGGCGTAACCTCACTGAGAAATACGGCGAACCCGGAAACCCGGAAGGCAAGCCCTGTGATCCCGGGTTCATCATACTGGGTTATGGCAAGCTGGGCGGCATTGAACTGGGACCCGGTTCCGACCTGGACCTGGTGTTTGTTCATAATGGCGCCATCAACAGCGAAACCACAGGCCCCAGGACCATCGACAGCAGTACCTTCTACGCCCGCCTTGGACAGAGAATCATCCATATTCTGACCACCCAGACACCCTCCGGAACCCTGTATGATGCGGACATGCGTCTTCGCCCCTCCGGCTCCAAAGGCCTGCTGGTCAGCTCCTTCAGCGCCTTTGAAAAATACCAGCAACAGGAGGCCTGGACCTGGGAACATCAGGCACTGGTCCGGGCCAGGGTGGTGGCTGGAGACAAAACTCTGGCCAGCCAGTTTGACGCTCTGAGAGCCAAAGTACTGTGCCAGGAACGGGATGCGGAGCAACTGCTCAGGGATGTTACGGAAATGCGCGAAAAAATGCGTGGCCACCTTGGCAGCAAACCTGGTGAAACGGATCAGTTCCATCTGAAACACGACACTGGTGGCATTGTCGACATTGAATTTCTGATTCAATATGCGGTATTGCGCTATGCCAGCGAACACCCCTCACTGGTTCAGTGGACCGATAACATCAGGACTTCCGAAGCGCTGGAAACCGTGGGCCTGCTGAATCATGAAGCCGGACAGCAGCTGAGGGATGCCTACAAAACCTTTCGCCTCAGCATTCACCAGAGAGCCCTGCAAAATCAACCGCCCATAGTACCTGCTGCCACTGCGGAAGTACTTCGCCAGCAGGTCATGGCCATCTGGCAGGCGTGGATGAACGCCAATTGATGCCTTGCTGCCGGCATCTTATTGCAGCCAAAGCACTACTTTTGGTGCTTTGGCATTTCTATTGCCGAAACAATTACTGGAGTAATGCCAGAAAAGCTGGCCGCTGGGAAAGCAGAGTGAATCAAAAAAAAGGATCATTGATAGCAAATCAATCTAGGTAACCATTCTGTTTGTTCACTATCATTCCACCGCCTTTTCAAGCACATACAAAAAAACACCCTCTGGAGGTGATACTATGTACTTTGTGCGATTCATTCGAAACCCAAACTATTTACTCCCCTTTATTTTTTCACTGATTTTTATCCACGGGTCTGTTCTAGCTGCTACAACCCCCTCTCCCATTAACTGCTCAACCCTTTTTTCAGATCCAAAATATGCGAAACTCAAGGCTGTCTGCTCCGAATTTGAGCACGATCAAATAACCCAGGTAAATGATTATTCAGAGCTAAAAGCTGCATTATCAACACCCAGGGAAGCCCCTCATCTGGTTCTTGCCAAACCTGGAGAATATCAATTAGAAACAACATTAATGTTACCTGCTAATGTCACTGTAATGACCAGTACACCCGGTGAATTTATAGAGCTAAAACCTACTGGTAGCTACACATCTTCAGGTTCTCATTTTGAAGTGGTTGAATGGAAAGAAAACTCTCGCCTGATTGGGGTAAAAATTGATGGACCGAACTTTCAAACCTTCATTAATAAAAGACCACAGGGCAGCTCCTTAGTCTGCAGCCATAGTGTTAAGCAGTTTGAGGGGTCTTGGCTTCACTTGGTTGGTACAGAAAAGTTGGATTATCTGGTACTGGCCGAGGGAGGGGAAATTCCTGAAGACTCCCACAGTAGTATACGGCAACGGTTATCACATAGTTATCTCGATGGCGACCGGGTTATGTATGCTGTCAACATTGAGCAGCCTGTGATCACTGAAAGGCAAGGGGAAGAAGGCTCCTTCTCTTTAATGAACAATATCATCACCATCGGTGGGGATCGAAAAGAAGGCCAGGCAGCCTTGAGGCTAAAGGGTGGAGCGGGTGACTTTGAACATGGAGAGCTTTCCCTGAAAAGTGGTAACACAAAACCTCGAATGCTTATAAAGATACTTGGGTCTCACCAGAGCTATGTTCGCGAGACAGTTTTCAGCACCGATGCAACATCCGACGTGGAAGAAAACTATCTCGCCTGGATTAGTACTGGTCCCAAGGGAAAACCCTCAAATATTAGTTTTGAGATGAACAGTGGTAGCCAACACCTTCAGAAACTGAAAAAGACTTATGAAATCGATCAACCGGTAACAGGCATATGGAGTGAAAATTATTTAAATTACCAACAAAAGCCTGTTGTTACTGCCGACGCATTCTTCAAGTCAGGGGGCATAGCAGGTATTTGCATGGTTAATATTCAGCACCTTGCAAACAGCGCCTCTTACAATATGACAATGGCTAACTACTGCGGCAATCATATTGATCCCCGTGTTGCCTTTACCGGGCACTTTGACTTTGAGCCAGATCATCCATTTAGTGGTGATGCCACAACAAAAGCAGACAGCAATGTTGAGAGCACAAATTTAGGTGGAGTTTATGCTCTTCTAGTGATAAGTATGGCAGCTAATGCTGGAGGGTTCATCTATACCAGATGGTCCATTACACCTATACTTCGTCACCTCGGCAAGTAACACCCAGAACTAAAATGACTTCTTCAGTCACCTGAAAGAGCATTAAGCAAAGCTAACAAAGACAGACAAATTGCGAATTCACTCCCTGTAGCTGAAGCAGAGCAGCATAGGCATTGAATAGAACAAGACGTGCATACACAAGGGTTTTCCTGCACAGTAATCGACAGTCTTTGAACATAATACGGACATTTCTTGCCCCCCTTTCAGCATCTGCCAGTTTATGCTCCAATAGCCCTTGCTGAGGAGTAGAAGCCGGTAGCTGCTGCCCGCCAATGCCTCACCCCGGCTAAATGATTCACTGGCTTGAATCCGGCCAGAAATACCGTTCGGTTTACTTACTCCAGAACTGGACAACACAAACAGAAGCACTCCCGGCACCCCATCACAGGTGCGGAAAACTGACATATACTGTGCGGGCAGCAGAGTGAACCTCTGGCAGAACAGGGCTCAAGGAGAGCCAGAAACTGGAAAGGCAGTCATTCCTTTGACTTTCGCAATGGGCATTTGAGAAAACAGCCCACAGCGGCACTCGAAGAGACACTGCCACCACCAAAAGAAACCATAAAACAATTTGAACCTGGAGTTTTCCCCTATGTCCTTCGCCGATCGAGATGGCGTTATCTGGTTTGACGGTGAACTGGTTCCCTGGCGCGAAGCCAAAACCCATGTACTGACCCATACCCTGCACTATGGGATGGGTGTTTTTGAGGGCGTCCGGGCCTATAACACGCCCCAGGGGCCTGCCATTTTTCGCCTGAACGAACACACTAACCGGCTGTTCCGCAGCGCCCATATTCTGGGCATGGAAATCCCCTATAGCCGGGAAACCCTGAACGAAGCCCAGAAGCAAGTGGTCAGGGAAAATAACCTCAGTGAAGCTTATCTCAGACCCATGTGTTTCCTCGGGTCAGAAGGTATGGGCCTGAGGGCAGAAGGCCTTAAAGTTCACACCATCGTCGCCGCCTGGGACTGGCCATCCTATATGTCCCCGGAAGCTCTGGAGCAGGGCATTAAAATAAGGACGTCGTCGTACACAAGGCATCATGTCAATATCACCATGTGCAAGGCCAAGGCTAACGGCAACTACATGAACTCCATGCTGGCCCTGCGTGAGGCTCTGGACAGTGGCTGTGAAGAGGCCCTGTTGCTTGATAACGAAGGCTATGTGGCCGAAGGCAGTGGCGAAAATATCTTCATTGTAAAAGACGATGGCATCCTTTACACACCGGAACTCACCTCCTGCCTGGAAGGGATTACCCGGGACACCATTATCCAGTTTGCCCAGGAGCTGGGTCTGGAGGTTCGGGAAAAACGCATCACCCGCGATGAAGTTTATATTGCAGAAGAAGCTTTCTTTACCGGAACCGCCGCTGAAGTGATGCCAATCCGACAACACGACGGCCGCACCATTGGCTCAGGCCGACGCGGCCCTGTCACAGAAAAGTTGCAATCCATGTACTTTGATCAGGTCCGTGGCCAACGGGATGCCCGACAGGAATGGTTAAGCCCCTGTCATCCGTAATAATGGGCTGCTATTAATCCTGTGATCTCAGCGCTGCCGTTGATTGGCTGTGACTGAGATCCTCCCCCCCCATGTACCCATATCCTGAGGCACATGCCTATCCGTCAAATCCTTTACAGGTCATCCTTGATCCCTGGACCCATTGGCTTATCATCAAATACAGGCTGCTGCTCAGCAGAACCAGAGGTATGGCTTTGTAATGGATCCTTGGGGACATCCTCTTTAGCAGCGGATTCTTGATGAAACGCAAGTTTTTGAACATGAATATAAAAACCGCTGGAATGCGCATCAAATGGATGGTAATCCACGTTCATCAAACCAATGCCACCATTCCCAACAAACAACATACCCGTTTTAACAGCAGTGGGCACTACGTAACCCGAGATAATAACTTTATCCTTATCACTGAGGTCTGAGGATAAGTTGGATATTAATGTTGAAGAATCCAGGCGCAGCTGCGCTTGTCCACTCGGCGCCCCGTCCGCATACTCATTGAACAGAAAATAGTTGTCTCCAAACGATTTTTGCTGTTGGATCAAAAAACCCTCTAACACAACAACACATAGCCTACTCTCCTCCGTGTTACCAAGGGCAATATGGAGGTGATCACGTTTTGAGTTTATCTCTTCCTTGATCTCAGCAATGCTGTGACAGGTCCTTACCTCATCTACCGGCCCGGTATACTCACCGGAAAAAGCGGCGCTGCATACCGCTAATACAAAACAACCTACTACTGTATTCGACAGCCGCGACATTTGAAGGAACCTCTTCAGTCAATCATTCACTGACAACCTACTGTAGTTGTTTTTTTGCCTTTTACACTTTTACGGGATAAACGATACACGACGAAGACCCGATATCTTCTGAAGCCCCAGAAAACAGAGCGTTGCCAGAACCTTCAATCCGTTCGTCACAACCCGACCCAGATCAACAAACAGCCCTCCTGTCATTGATGTTTCCCCTTAACGTCCCCACTATAGCCTCAACTGCAACACCCGCAGGTTATGCAGTCCATAACACGAGCACTGGAGTCTTAAATGAGCGCTATTCACCAACTGCAGCCCCAGGCCCTCTGGCAGCATTTTGCGGCTATCTGCGATATACCCCACCCCTCTTTTCATGAAGATCAGATCCGGGAACATCTGATTGGTTTTGCCAAAGCCCATGACCTGGAGTGGCAGGAAGACTCTGTGGGTAACATCATTATCCGCAAGGAAGCTACACCTGGCATGGAAAAACGTGCCGGCGTCGTATTGCAGGGTCATATGGACATGGTGCCCCAGAAAAACAATGAGACAGTACATGACTTCCCTACGGACCCGATCAAAGCCTATGTAGATGGCGACTGGGTCACCGCTGAAGGCACTACTCTGGGGGCTGATAACGGCATTGGCATGGCCGCTGCCATGGCCGTACTGGCGGCTAAAGACCTTCAGCACGGTCCCGTTGAGGCGCTCTTTACCACCAATGAAGAAGCGGGCATGACCGGAGCCCAGGGCTTGGAGTCCGGCCTGCTGAACGGCAGCATTCTGCTGAACATGGACACCGAAGAAGAAGGTGAGCTCTATGTAGGCTGTGCCGGTGGTGTATTCATTAAAATTAACGGCCAGTATCAAGCTGAAACAACTGCCTCTCTTTCAAACATTGTCTACAAGAAACTGAGCCTGTCCGGCTTGCGTGGCGGTCATTCAGGTTGCGACATTCATCTTGGCCGGGGCAACGCCATCAAACTGATGGTTCGGGCTCTGCAGCGCCTGGAATCAGAAGGCGTCCGCCTCGCCAGCCTGAGCGGAGGTTCCCTGGCCAACGCCATTCCCCGTGAAGCATCAGCGGTGATTGCTCTTCCAGAAGCTTCCCAGGAAGCCTGCGCCCGTATTATTGACCAGTGCAGCCAGGAATTTACCAACGAGCTGAGCATTGCTGAGCCGGGCCTTACCCTGACCATGAGCGATGAGGAGACCGCTTCCAGCCTGATGCCAGAGCACACTCAGAAGCAATGGCTGGCAGCCCTGAACGCCTGCCCGAATGGTGCTCAGCGCATGAGCGAATCCATTGAAGGCGTGGTGGAAACCTCTCTCAATATCGGCGTACTGACCATTGGTGAGGGCAATATCCACGTACAGGTACTGCCCAGAAGTCTCGTGGACAGCTGTAACGACGCCCTGCGTGATGCAGTGGCTGGACTGTTCGGCATGCTGGAGGCGGAAGTACTGTTTGAAGACAGCTACCCGGGCTGGCAGCCGGATTCTGACTCCAACATCCTGGCCATTATGAAAAACGTGTATAACGATCTGTTCGGCCAGGTGCCAGGAGTCAAAGTGGTGCATGCAGGCCTTGAGTGCGGACTGCTGGGCAGCAAGTACCCGCAGTGGGACATGATCTCCTTCGGCCCCACCATCTGCTTCCCGCACTCTCCGGACGAAAAAGTCCATATTCAGAGTGTGGCCCGGTTCTGGGACTTCCTGGTCGCCACCCTGAAAGCCATCCCTGAAGCCTGATGCCCTTGAAGCCTGTCGGACTTGCGACAGGCTTCCTGCCCACCGTTTTTATGCTCCCAGGCATAAAAACGGCCTTTCCCGCTCCACCTGAAGAGACGACTCTTCCGATCAGCTCCGCTAACCGCGTATAATTCACCGGTTTAACTGCCATGAGCCGCAAAAAGCCATGGGTAAAGAAATACCGGCTTCATCCACCCGGGTGACCAAAAAGGTATTTCCCGGAATAGGTAAGGAACTTCTGACGAGATGAAATATCTGATCGTCGGTCCCTCGTGGGTGGGGGACATGGTGATGGCGCAGACCCTGTTTACAGCTCTCAAAACACAGCATCCCGATGCCATCATTGACGTACTGGCTCCTGCGTGGAGCCTGCCCATTATAGAGCGCATGCCGGAAGTCAGGCGTGGGATTGAAATGCCCCTGGGTCATGGCAAGCTCGGGCTCGGCACCCGCAAGCAGCTCGGTCGCTCACTGCAGGCCGAATACTATACCCATGCCATTACCCTGCCCAACTCGTTCAAATCGGCACTGATCCCCTTCTGGGCAAAGATCAAACACCGTATTGGCTGGCGGGGTGAAATGCGTTATGGGCTATTAAACGACATTCGTTTATTGGACAAACGTCGTTATCCGCTGATGGTGGAACGTTTTGTCGCCCTCGCTTATCCAAAGGGCTCCCCTCTGCCCTCTCCATTACCAAAGCCCGCCCTCCAGGTTAGCGAAGCTTCGGTGGACAAAGCCCTCCGCCGTTACAATCTGGACACCGTCGCACCGGTTCTGGCCCTGTGCCCGGGAGCAGAGTTCGGCCCTTCAAAACAGTGGCCCGCCGGGTATTTTGCAGAAGTCGCCAGAACACTACTGGAGGAGGGTTGGCAGGTCTGGCTGTTCGGATCGGAAAAGGATCGCAGCATCACCACTGAGATCACGGAGTGCCTGCCTAATGCCCTTAAAAACCGGTGCCACAATCTGGCCGGCGAGACCTCTCTGGCCGATGCCGTAGACCTGCTTTCCAGAGCCAATGCTGTGGTCAGTAACGACTCCGGCCTGATGCATATTGCGGCTGCGCTCAACCGTCCCCTCGTTGCAGTCTATGGTTCCACCAGTGCCAGCCATACCCCTCCCATGAACGACAACAGTGAGACCCTCTGGCTGGGGCTGGCCTGCAGCCCCTGTTTCAAAAGAGAGTGTCCCCTGGGGCATATGAACTGTATGAAGCAGCTGGACCCTGACAAGGTACTGGCAGCCATCTCCCGCCTGACGGAAGATAAAAACGGCCCTGACGAACCCACTATCCCCCTGGAACAGACGACGGGGGATCAGCATTGACCACTCCCACTGCCACAACTCAGACAAGCCCCCATGGCAATAGACAGCCCTTGAAAAAAGTCCTTGTTGTGAAAACCTCATCCATGGGGGACGTCATTCACACCCTTCCGGCCCTGACCGATGCCGCCAGAGCCATTCCCGGTATTCGTTTTGACTGGGTGGTGGAGGAAGGCTTTGCAGAAATACCTGCCTGGCACCCGGCCGTTGACCGGGTTATTCCCGTGGCCATTCGCCGCTGGCGGAAGTCCCTGCTCCAGACCTGGAAGTCTGGGGAATGGCAGCGATTCAAGAAGCTAATGGGCGCTCAGTCATACGACGCCGTGATCGATGCACAAGGCCTGATTAAAAGTGCTTTGCTGGCACGAAAAGCAAAGGGGCCAAGGTACGGACTGGATAAACATTCCGCCCGGGAACCCTTTTCCAGCCACTTTTACCATCATCCCCAGGCCGTCAGCTGGAACCAGCATGCCGTCGAACGGGTCAGGCAGCTTTTCGCTCTGTCCCTGGGCTACTCTCTGCCCGATGGGCCAGGCCATTTCCAGCTGGATAAGCAGCCGTTCAGAAAGGACCTTGTCAAACAGGCACCCTATGTTGTTTTTATCCACGGTACCACCTGGCCCACCAAGCACTGGCCAGAAAATTACTGGTGCAAGCTGGCACAATACGCCAGTGAAGCCGGTTATTCTGTAGTGCTGCCCTGGGGCAATGAAGCCGAAAAAGCCAGAGCAGAGAAAATTGCCGGGGCCGCCAAAAATGCAAGGGTTCTACCCAGGCTATCACTGGCCGAAGTCTCGGGTGTTATCAGCCAGGCCAGCGCCGCTGTAGCCGTGGATACCGGCCTGGGTCACTTAACCGCAGCCCTGGAAGTTCCAGCCGTCTCCCTGTATGGGCCAACCAGTCCGGACAAGATTGGAGCCTACGGAGTCGGTCAAAAACACCTGACCCTGAAACAGTGTCCCGAAGGCGAATATGCCGCCACGGATCCGGAGTTATTTGCACCAATGACACCGGAATTTGTCTGGAAAAACCTGGAAGAATGCCTGTCTTCGCGATGAATACAGGGCATTTGCAACTTGCAGGCACCACAGAAAATGCCTACAGTTCCCGGTTTTGCACCATTGGGATGATCAATGAGCCCACTTGAACAATTGAATGCCATCCTGGCGGATCTGCTGAAACTGGACACCCGTGATTTCAACGAAAGCACTGAACTGCTGGGCGCACTCCCCGAGTTTGACTCCATGGCGGTGATTGGCCTGATCACGGCCCTGGAGGAAACCTTCCATATCTCCGTACACGACGATGACCTTGATGCGTCTCTGTTTGAAACGCTCGGCAGCGTACTGGATTATGTTGTAAGCGCTCGGGAGCAGGCAGTTCTGTAAAGCAGGACTTGCCAGAATCAAGTCTTTTAAAATAAAGCACATATATTCAGAATTGCTCAGCCCTGTGAATTCTTTTTCATCAGGGCTTCTTTTGCCTCACTACTGTCCTGCATTTTCACTATACTTTCCTACCGCGAAAAAACAGCTTACTTCTTCGTTTTACCTTCATGAGGACGGTAAAAAATGTTTTCTGTCGCTTTGGGCATTTGTTCAAAAACGCTAACAACACAAGCAACATGATTACCTGTATAGCCTCAGCCAGTAGTCTCCCTATCTGGATGAAGCTCGCTTCATTTGCCTTCATCGTTGGATGCCTGGCTTTGTCCATGGCTTCCAGAAGTATGCCAATTCCTGTTTCTCCGGGCTCCAATACGGGTCAACCCCCAGTTCCTCCGATGGCATCATCGAATGCAGGGCTCATTATTCCGTTCAATAATAAAATACATATCCTGGAAAATATGAGTTATGAAGAGCTTTTCCTGACCACTAGAAATGCCAGTATCTCCACACTCATAATGTTGCTGGTTGGCAATGCTCCCGAATTCTCTGCGATTTGCGCAGGGTGTGCTGCCCACCTTTTTCCTTCCATGGCTTTGCTACTGAAAAACACCGTATCCACAGTATCATCCGCCCTTTCCAGCGCCCTCCAGTTTTACCTGTTAGTGCAGCTGGCCCAACAGATCCCAAGTACTTTCGAATCATGGCTAACGTCTATAGACGCTATGTTATGTCACAGAAGAAAAGGCACAATGCCGGTTTATTCAGCCCATCCATGGCTGGCAAATCATTTTTATTTTCAATTGTTATTTCCTGAAAACACCGCCCCCCTGTTAAAGATCAATGCTATATACGTTACCAGCATTTCCCAGAACGATCACACTGTTCATGGCTGGGGAGAGCTGCACAGCCTGATGAGAAGAAATGAACTATCGAGCATTTATTTACAAGTCCATTCAAACGACAAGAAAAAACAACTACATATCCTGAAAAATGATGGAGCATTTTACCAGCCTTTAGCAAGCATTGAATTAAATTCAGCCACTGAGGGTCAATGGGATCTTGAATTACTGGCCGCATGGTGCATTCCTCCCCCTGAAAATAACCTCTACAGTATTTTTTCACCGACCCATATTCATACAGTCACCCGAAACCTTGAAAGCGTGCTGGAGCAAAATGGTGAAGCAATGGTTCACTCTCTGACTCCAGTTCCAACCCCCATGATTCAGTCCTCCCATGGATCCATTGCTCTGGACTTCACTCCTGAAGAACACGCCTTATGGCTGGTTTATTCAGATGCAATCCAGAACCCGCAGAAAAATGCAGGCTTTCTGTTTCTTACGGACAAACCCAATGAACTTGAACACCTTTCTCAGCTGGATGAATTTATAGCCAGCGACCGTTCACTGCAGAAGCTATGGAAACAAGAAGACATCCACGAGATGATGAATACTCTGCAATGGATAACCGGATATGCCGCTAATACCGGGATAAAAAGCACACTGAACCAGCTATACTCGCACTTCCCCTCCCCACCGCCACCGCCTCCCCATGAATCGCCATCATCACCGAGCACCACTCGCTACAGTGCATGGTCACCGCTGATTAAAAGCCAGTTCAGGAAACTGCATGAAAAAATCATGAGAAATGAGTTTAAAATCCTGCCTCCTGTAGCCATGTACATGATGGATCCTGGTGAAGCAGCCCAGCTCAATACTGAATCTCACCTTCAACACTCTTATCAGGATTCAGCGGACTACCGCACAGAGCAGGAGGCGGAGGCGGATATTCACTCGTCATCCGATGCTGATGATTATCTTGAAGAAGAAAGTATGCAAGCGTTAGATAACGCATTGAACGAATACCCAATCACTGATGGAGAAAAAACGCCAAGGTGGACTTCTGAACAGATAACCGGGCTCTTATCCGAAAGCCCTGATCGAAAAAAAACATTCCTCAACCTGCTGCAAACCAGTCCTGACCTTATTTTCGAACTACCTATGGGGACACGGAGAGAATTCATCCAATCCCTAATGCATATTGCTCAGGCATCGAAAGGTCAGTCTGAATTTCAGAACCTCCGGATTCAATGCCTGAGATTGGCGGCCAATGCTGGTAATGAAGAAGCTCGTTTCCTACTGATCCGTGAACTGCTTTTTTATCATCCCGATTTTCTGGTAAGCGAAGCAGAAGCCATGTTACTCGACATACAAACTCAGGGTGTAGAGTACCGATTGCGAGTTGATACCGGCTCAGAAGATGAAAATCTGTATAATACTGCAGTAAATAAGTTGGCTGACCTGGTAATAAGTTCAACAAAAGAGACCAGAGAAGCACTTTCTCAATGGTTTATGAAATCTGAAAAAGAGGAAGTCATCGCACTGGCCCCATGGGTATATGTCATGGATCCTGAAGTTCGTGACAGCCAAACACAGGAGACTGTTTTTTTTGATTCCCTGAATGCTCTCTCTAGAAAACTTCACTCTTCCCGTCAGAAAAAAATCGAGTACTGGAAAGCTGTATGGCTCAAAAAAAGCACTCACTTCATGCCTGATGAAAAAACCGAAATAGCAAAAGAAAGAATAAACAGTGCTGTAGATACTCTGGAAGAGTTGGCACAACAAGGTTTTTTAGAGGCTCAGAAAACACTATTGGAACTTTATTTATCCAATAACATAGCACCAGCACTTAAGAAACTATACGAAACCCTATTAACAACCTCATTATTGCCTGAGAAGGCAGTCGCTTTTCCAGAACTCCTCTATCTAATGTGGCAAAGCAGCCAACAAATCCCTTCCTCCCCCATTAACAATTACTTACCTAATCTACTGATACACTTATGCCACAGTGGATATATCGATGCCGTTATTACGCAACTGTTATTAAGGCTACCTCCAAAAAAAGTAGGCCAATACTGGGAGCATCTATCAAAAAAACCAGTAATACTGGAAAAGGAAATCATTGACTTATTGAGAAACTATCAATATTCGCTCAGCTCTTCACTCCTCGTACTCTGGCATTTTGCTCAAACCATGCACAGCAGGGAAGCCCCAGACCATCTGATTAATGAAGCCAAGAGAAACAATGAGATAGAAACTCTCTATGTCATGACCGCGCTAGATCACCACGCAAGGACGCTATCAGGCTCACCCGCACTCTGGCTAATGATAAAGACCGGTCACAATGCCCAAAAATTATGGAAATGGGCTCAAACCCCTGTATTTCAATACTTCTATACTCATTTCTCAAAATACCTCGAGTCCCATTACCTCCCTGAAAAAGCACACACAATGGCGATTGATATGCTAAAACAATCTCAAGCCATTCCATCCAGGGACTTCTGGCTCCAGGAGCATTACCAGGCCTTAGTCAAAATAATGGTACGGTATGGAAAGATCGATGAAGCTCAGATGTATGCTGCTGAGTGGGTTAACCTGGAAAAGACCAATATTAAAGAAGCAAGAAAACAAATAGCACCTCTGCTCGAAGCCCGAAATAGAGCATACCCAAAAACAGCTTCCTCAAAAGGCTACCACCAGCTGGACAGGCTCGTTACAGAGCATCATCATCCTATACCAACAGAAATGGCTTACCGGCTGTTGCTCAACTTGGCAGAAAAACTAAAGGAAGACAGTAATCCTGCCCTGCACAGCAGGCTGGCATACAAAGCACTTCTATTATGGCAACAGTCAGAATCGTGGATTACCCCTGAAAAAGCCAGAAAATTACACCAGATGGCCCTGGAAGAACATGCCAGAAGCGAAAAACTGGCTTTTGAAACCCTCAGAGAGGAAAAAGACAGAATAAGTAGCTTACTGAAGTTAGCAGAAGGAGAGGCAGTAGATGTACAAACTGAGCAGAGGTTATTTAAGGGCCAACGGACCAGCTGGTATCCAGAGCTCCCTTCAGATCAGGCTTTAACAATACACGACAAAATGGTGGATGAAATTGGGGAGAGACTAAAGAAACAGACTCAAAAAAAACCAGATCATGACGTCCATAGCTCAGCACAGGATAAATCGCTCTCTTACACACCACCAGAATCCCCTCATAAGGCCCCGCCCCTAATTACTAGAGACACTCTGGATTTAATCACTGAGTGCTCTGATAAGCAAAGGGTAGATGACCTCACCCTGATAGTAATGTTAGATCAAGCCCTGGCGGAATCTATAAAGTTGTATATTCCCCATGACAACATGCACTTTACTCCCGATTCCCCGCTCAGAAAACCATGCTACCAATGCAACTTAAAGCACCTCCATCCGTTTCTCACCCACTTATTTGAATCCGCTGAACAGAAAATCAAAAACAATCAGTTCAAATTCACCTGGAAGTTAATAGAGGCCTCTGACCAGGCTCTGGAAAAATTTATAAATGAGAACGACTTCAACAAATATCAACTTGAGTTAGAAATGGCAACAAGAAGCCTGATAGAAGCTCAGAAAGAACTGAAAATGAAGGACATTCAATTTCAGGGATCAGAGGCAATGTTTATTAAGCTATCCATTAATGAAAATGCACCAGAAGAACAGTTCTCAATCCTTTTAGAAAACCTCTTTGAAATAAAAACCTTGTCACCGTGGTGTGTCGAGGCCAAAAGGTCAGGAATTCTGACAAAAGAACTGGCTTTCAGAAAAGACCGGCTAATGGGACAACCATGGCACTCTTCATCCTGCCTGGAAATTTTCTTACTGAAATTCATCCTTGATGATAGCCCCGAGACCCATGTCAGGCATACTTTAAAACATCACTCTACCAGTATTGAAACCATCTACAGGCTGGTTATGTATGCCATCCATTTCGGGATCGTCGATCAAAGCGCTGTCAACAAATACCTGCATCAAACATATGGTCAATCTGTTGACAAAAGATTAATCGACAGCTTGTTACTTTACTCCCATAAAAGTCCAGAAAGTGTTGACCTCCTGGTACAGGAAGCCTTGAAAAAAACAAAAGAAAATAGACCTCCTGACAATATCTGTGTTACAACCGCTTTTCTCCAATGTGGTCAATGGCAATCCGCATTGGATACCTTTGCTAAAGCAAAGCTTCATCGTTTCTCTGAAATGTATGAACAATCAATGCTGCTACTGCATCATAAACTTGAAACCACGGATGTTTTCTCCAGCATAGACCTCTATAAGGCCCAGGCAGGGATGCACCTGCCTGCTACTTATGCAATAGCACACTGTGTGATTACAGATACCCTTTCAGGGGAATACGATAAACTCCGATGCTACCGTTACCTTGCCCCTTCTTTCATGCCAGACAGCGACGAACGCAACCTCTACCTTGGCCTCTTTCTCACACTGGGCTATGGTTGCCGGGTGGATACTGCAAGGGGGCTGGAGCTCGTTCAATCTGCCATTAGTTCTGATTCCCCTATTGCACCTGTCCGCCTCTGCCTGCTCATTATAAATGGCCACCTTCAAGAAGAAAAAATATCCCCCATTTCTCTGGAAACAGCCATGTCTTCCCTTTCCAGATGTGCAGAAATCACTCCTGAAGTGACTGACTATGACCTGGCTCTGAGTACCGGATACGACAGTATCAAGCGGCTTTACGATCGTTTTGACACTGAAATAACAAATGGCAACATGCATTTAATTCCTGGAATGTATTTTCTAGCCAAGTTGATCATTCAATGGTTTCCAGATCAGCCTTCTGTTGAAGTACCTGTTTACCCACAGGCTCCTAAACCTACTCTGACAACTGAAGAGGCCATGGCAGATCAACTTGACGAAGAGCGTAATGCTTCTCTGAAGCAGCTCAGGCAATATATCAGGGCAGTAAGAAAATCGGAAAGACCAAACCTGAAGGAGTTAACGTCTCAGGCGGCAAAACTTGCAGAAGAGGCTATGAGCCACTCTACAGAGTTAATACTTAAGGTCAAAAACAGCGGAAAGCAATGGAGGGATTTCAATGACCAGGATCTCACTCTAATGGTTGAGATGGTACAGGTAGAATCCCAGGAATCATCCAGCCTGGCCATTGAACTGTACAATTCCATTAGAACGGTTGATCAGCAGTTCAAAGCGCTTTATAGACTGATCAGCAAGTATTCACAATCCCAGTTACAGCATCAAATGGACTCAAGCCGTTTACCCGATTGGGGCTGGCCAGAAGAGACACTGATGAGAGTACTTCCGAACGACCTTTCAATGCCGGAAGAGCACCATGAAGCCTTACAGCAAATGGCAGATAAACTGAATGTCAACATTGCGCTGAACCAAAAAGAATTCATGTTGCTCAGGCAATACGGCTCATCAAACCGGCTTTATCAATACCTGAATAATGTCGGGGCAGATATCCCTCATGTGGAAAGCCTTGCCTGCTATGACAGGCTGGAAGCCGAAGACCGGAATCTGCTGACTCAAGCCTCTCCCCAGTGGTTATTGGACGCCCTGTGGCAGGACAGTGAAAACAGGCATTCAACCTCAGCACAAGTCGATACAGACACTGTTCGCAATTTCATCCACCAAGAAAATACCTTTATGGAAGGTATGAATCTCTACTTTACTCTTATGCACAAACCACCTGCCGGGCTATCCCCCTCCCTTGAAAATGCCTTTATACAAAAAATGAAAACATTGGCAGTAGAGCTTTCTTCCCAACCCAGTGAAAGTCAGGAAAGCGGCAGAACAAAACTCCTGGCAATATCCTTTCTCAGGAAACTGTTCCCGGCTGCAACGGCCACAACCCCATCGCCCTGACAGTAACTATCAGCATGATGGATGGGATGATAGCCCCGCCATTAAACGACAACGCTATATCAATAGCTCCCGGACCTCCGGATGACCCAGAAAAGCCTGGGGACTGGCCGTGGCCCCATAGGCTCCGGACTGCAATACGGCAACAAAATCGCCCACCTGGGCCACAGGCAGCTCCAGCTTTGCCCCGACAATATCCAGGGGGGTACAGAGTGGGCCAACGATTTCCACCACTTCTTTGCTCTCAGCCTCTATTCGATTCGCCAGCACCACGGGGTAGTTTTTACGAATCACCTGGCCAAAATTACCGGAATTTGAAAGATGGTGGTGCAAGCCGCCATTGGTCATCAGGAAAGTCTGTCCCCGGGAGCTTTTCTTATCCGTCACCTGACAGATATAGTAACCGGCTTCGCCCACCAGATAGCGGCCCAGCTCCATGATAAATCGGCAGTTCTTCAATCCGGCCGATCTTTGCTCGAGCAGCCGGTGAAGGTTTTCTGAAATACCGGCCAGTTCCAGTGTCTGCTCTCCGGGAAAGTAGGGAATTCCCAGCCCTCCGCCAATATTAATATGCTGCACTGAGCCGGGTGTGAGCTCCGCCAGCCTCTCAGCCAGATCAAAAGTTTTCTGGTGGCAGTCGATCAGGGCATCCGCTTTCAGGTTCTGGGAACCGGAAAAAATGTGGAACCCCTGAAACGCCACTTTTGTGCCATCCAGAGCGTTCAGGATGTCCGGCATTTGTTCCGCATCAATGCCAAACTGCTTGGGTCCACCGGCCATTTTCATTCCGGAAGCTTTCAGCTCAAAATCCGGGTTCACCCGAAAGGCCACCCGGGGCTTGATGCCCAGATCGAAATGACACTGATATAGCCGCTCCAGCTCCAGGGGTGACTCAACGTTAATCGTAATACCTGCGACAACTGCCGCCTTAAGTTCATCAATGCCTTTGGCAGGACCGGCAAAGCTGATATTGTCCGGAGAGACTCCGCTGCCAAGGGCCACCAGCATCTCCTGGTGAGAAGCCACATCCAGCCCATCCACCAGCCGGGCCATATGATCCACCACTGCAGGCATGGGATTGGCCTTGATGGCGTAGTGAAGTTGCAGTTGATCCGGCATCTGCTGCCGTAACTGTTCTGCCCTTTCGGTCAGTGCAGAGCGGTCATACACATAACAGGGAGAACCACCGGCCATGGTAACCAGTTCACTGGCGGTTCGACCTGCGATCAGTAACTGGTTATCCCGGATCTGAAGGGTGTTCAGCCGGTCGTGTTTAATGCTCATACGGTGGCCCTCTCAGTGGCTCTTACCGAATTCCCTTCTGCAGCCGGCTCAAGAAACAGTGACCGATATTCCTCCACCAGAGGTTTTCGATCGATCTTGCCATTGGGATTGCGGGTCAGGGCGGGTTGCTGAACCACCCGGGCAGGCACCATATAGGCAGGCAGACATTGCTGGCAATGCCGAATCAGAGAAGACTCGTCAATGGCACATTCGCAGTCACAGCCAACCACCACCAGAACAATGGCCTGCCCCAGGCGGGGATGGGGAACACCAATGGCGGCGACTTCAGTGACCAGACCGGAAGAGTAAACCACCTCTTCAACCTCCGTTGGGCTGACCCGATAACCGGAAGTTTTGATCATGTCATCCCGACGGCCAATAAAATAGAGATACCCCTCTTCGTCACGGCGAACCATATCACCGGACCAGACCGCCAGCTCTTTATTGGGAATCTCGGGAATCGAACAGGGAGCAGGCCGGAACCGTTCTGCCGTCCGCTCAGGGTCATTCCAATAACCCATACTGACCAGCGCTCCCCGATGAACTAGCTCGCCAGGTTCATTGGGTGCACACTGCTTACCCCGCTCATTGATCACCATGATATCCGCATTGGGAATCGCCTTGCCAAACGACCCCGGGCGTTTATCCACCTGATCCGGGGGCAGAAAGCAGGACCGGAACGCCTCCGTCAGACCATACATCAGGTAGGGCTCCGCATTTCTGAAACGCTTTCTTAACACCGACAACGTGCTGGTGGGCATCGCTCCTCCGGTATTGGTGAAATAGCGCAGACTGTCCCCACACCCGGTTGCCGGATCCGGCCAATTCAGTTCCGCCAGCTGTACCCAGAGCGGAGGCACCAGCCCCAGGCCGGTAATCTGTTGTTCATCCACTGCCTTTATCACATCCCTGGGCAGAAGGTATTCCAGCAGATAACAGCTGCCCCCCACAGAAAAGGCGGTGGTTAACTGGCTGAACCCATAGTCAAAGCTGAAAGGAAGCACGCACAGCAGCCGGTCTTCTGCCGTATTTCCCAGATACTTTGCAACACTGTTGGCACCCGCCACCATATTTCGATGAGAGAGCACTACCCCTTTGGGCTTTCCGGTGCTGCCAGAGGTATAAAGAATGGCGGCCATGTCCGAATCAATGGCCGGGGAAGGCTGCCAGTAGCCATAAGGCTGGATAAACCCCGTCCAGGAGAGCGTCCCCTCAGTGACACCATCCACCAGAATGACATGCAACAGATCGCGGCACCGTTGAATGTCATCCGCCAGCTGTCGATACCGGGCACGATTGGTGATCAGCACCCGGACATTGCAGTCCTGCAGAATATGAAGCACCTGGGGCGACTTCAAAACCGGATTAACCGGCACCATCACTCCCCCCGCCGCCGTAGCACCAAAAAAGCTGAACACGGCCTCGGGAATTTTCGGCAGGTATACCGCCACCCGCTCATGCCTTGATAAACCCAGCTTCTGCAGTCCCGCGGCCACCGATCGGATCTGGCGGGACACACTCTGGTAGTCAAACCACTGATCACGACAGCCCAGCGCCCTGGAGGACGGGGTCTGTTCAGCCTGATGCAAAACAATCTGGTGTAACAGCACGCTCATTTGCTTAAACAACAACTCTCAGAATCGGGGGGCTCTTAATAACGGGCAATCATTCGCTGTTAAGCGGACATTGCCTTGCGGGCAAGGCGAACCGCCTGGCGAACCTGTTCCGGCGCAGTGCCTCCCAGGTGGTTCCGGGCGCTGACCGATCCCTCAAGGGTCAGCACATCAAAGACATCCTGCTCAATGGACTCTGAAAAGACCTTCAGCTCTTCCAGGGTCATTTCCGACAGATCCCGTCCCTGCTCAATCCCAAAAGCCACAGCCTTACCCACCACCTCATGGGCATTTCTGAACGGCATGCCCCGGCATACCAGATAGTCCGCAAGGTCGGTGGCGGTACTGAATCCACGGCGGGCCGCTTCCCTCATATTCTCTTTCCGGGATTCAATATGAGGCACCATATCCCCGAAGGCCCGCAGGCAGTCCTTCAGGGTATCGACCGTATCAAACAGTGGCTCTTTATCTTCCTGATTGTCCTTGTTATAGGCCAGGGGCTGGGATTTCATCAGGGTCAACAGCGAAATCAGGTGACCATTCACCCGACCGGTTTTCCCCCGCACCAGTTCAGGAACATCCGGGTTTTTCTTCTGGGGCATGATGGAGGAGCCGGTGCAGAATCGATCAGGCAGTTCAATAAAGTTGAACTGGGCCGACGTCCACAACACCAGCTCTTCAGACATGCGGGAAAGGTGAGTCATGATCAGAGCACCCACACCACAGAACTCAATGGCAAAATCCCGGTCACTGACAGAATCCAGAGAGTTACGGGTGGGTCGGTCAAACTCCAGCGCCTGGGCAGTCAATTCCCGATTGATGGGATAGGTGGTTCCCGCCAGAGCGGCAGCGCCCAGCGGGCTGACATTGACCCGCTTGCGACAATCCTGCAGGCGTTCACTGTCCCGCACCAGCATTTCATACCAGGCCATCAGATGGTGGCCAAAGGTCACGGGCTGGGCCGTCTGAAGATGAGTAAAACCGGGCATGATCGTGTCGGCTTCTCGCTCAGCAACGTCCAGCAAACCCTTCTGAAGGCGCTGCAACTCAGCAGCGAGGGCATCTATCTCATCCCTCAACCAGAGACGGATGTCCGTAGCTACCTGATCATTCCGGGAACGGCCGGTGTGCAATTTCTTGCCAGCATCACCAATCCGGTCTGTCAGGCGGGCCTCAATGTTCATGTGGATATCTTCCAGCTCCACCGACCAGTCAATCCGCCCCTGCTCCACATCTTCCAGAATACCCTCCAGGCCCGACAGGATAGCACTCAATTCTTCATCATTGAGGATGCCGGATTGCTGCAGCATCCGGGCATGGGCCATGGAGCCCTGAATATCATGGCGGTAGAGACGTCGGTCAAAATCAATGGAGGCAGTGAAACGGGCGACAAAGGCATCCACACCTTCGCTGAAACGCCCACCCCATTGCTGATTACTGTTCTTTACCGACATCTCATTGCTCCCATGAATGCGTGAGTTCTCATTATTCAAAGACGAACGTACAATTAATTTGGGTTCGTCGTGGCGACCGAATAGAATCCGGCATTATATCGGTGTACCTCCACGAATGCATCGCTGGAAACAGCTACGCATATAAACCCGGAGCCTTCCGCCGACAACCATCAATGCAGCCTGGTAAACAGAAGCAGTCAACATGAAGAAGCACCTTACCTGAAGCATGACCCAAAACACTCACGGCACTGACTCCGAAAAAGACGACTACTTTCTACCCAACCTGGCTTCTGGTCAGGCGGTATTTATGCTGGTTCTGATCTCAGAACTGTTCGTCCTGGTGCAGGTGCTGGCATTGCCCGGTGACATGGATTTCAGCTGGACCCGCCTGGCCATGCTCTCCCTGTTTGTCCAGTGGATTGTCCTGTCCAGCAGCGCCTTTCTTTATCTGGCCCGGCCACAACTGAAAAAGCGGCCTTTATGGCAGTCAGTCACTCTCTCACTGCTTGGAGTACAGGTCATCACCCTGGCATTGACGCTGCTTTCCCAGATGCTCATGTCTCCGGTCCACTTTATCCCCGACTGGCAACAGGTGAGTCGCAACCTGCTGGCCTCACTGATCATTGCTTCCATGCTGTTGAGGTATTTTTACATCCAGCATGAAGTCTATACCCAGCAACATGTCATCCATAATGCCCGGCTGGACTCCCTGCAGGCCCATATCCGGCCCCACTTTCTGTTCAACAGCATGAACATCATCGCCAGCCTGATCCAGATCAGTCCCACCAGGGCCGAACAGGCCGTAGAAGACCTGTCTGACCTGTTCCGGGCCAGCCTGCAGAACAACAGCGCACTGGTTCCCCTGCAGCAGGAGATTCAGCTCAGCAAAAGCTACCTGCGCATTGAGCAGCAACGATTGGGAGACCGGCTGCAACTTCACTGGCAAATTGATGAGCTGCCCGGCCAACTCAACATTCCACCATTTACCCTTCAACCACTGGTTGAAAACGCGGTATACCACGGTATACAACCCCTGGAAGCCGGTGGCTGCATCTCAATTACCATCAGAATCATTGATCGCACTATTCAGATTTCCGTCGAAAACCCGATGCCAATAACAGAGACCATTTCAAAAGGGAATCAGATTGCCCTGAACAACATCCGGTCGCGCCTGGCCATGCTGTATGGAAACCAGGCAGAGCTCACCACGGACATTCAGGAGCAAACGGGCGTCAGAACGTTTAATGCCAGGGTTGTTTATCCCTGCAGAACTGAGAGCCCTTAGCGGGAACACAGGCATAACAGAAAACAGGGACTTTTGACCATCACCATGACTACGACCATGACCGGCCCCATGAATGTGTTGATCTGTGACGACGAACCCCTGGCCAGGGAAAGACTGCGATACCTGATCGGCCAGATGGCCCCATTCCAGGCCCTGGAGCATGAAGCCTCCAATGGCCGGGACGCTGTAGAGCTGTGCCGACAGCACCAGCCGGATATTGTTCTGATGGACATTCGCATGCCGGGCATGGGAGGGCTGGACGCTGCCAGTCAGATCAGTCAGATGGAAAAGCCCCCTGCGGTTATTTTCTGTACCGCTTTTGACAATCATGCCCTGGAAGCCTTTGATGCCCAGGCGGTGGGTTATCTCCTTAAACCCATTCGCCAGGAAGATCTCAGTCAGGCCCTGACCCGGGCCAGCAAAGTGAACCGGCTGCAGCTGGCCAGCCTGGAAGAAACCTCTACGGAAAAACCCCAGGCTCACATCACCGCCAAAACCCTTCGGGGCATAGAGCTGGTTCCCATCAATGACATTCTTTATTTTATGGCGGACAGCAAATACGTCACCGTTCACCACCGGAACGGCGAAGTGCTGATTGATGACCCCCTGAAAGCCCTTGAACAGAACCATGGACAGCACTTTGTCCGGATTCACCGCAACGCGCTGGTGCGCAGGGATGCCATAGAAAGTCTCTCACGGGACGACAAGGGACACTGCTTTATCCACTTAAGGGAAGTGGATCAGCCCCTTTCCATCAGCAGACGACATGTATCACATATAAAGAAAATCATGCAGTCACTCTGACAGCCAGCCGGGCTTATGCTTGCAAGTATGAGCCCGACAGCTGTTGCTCCAGCTCTCCCTCATCGCAAAAAACTCACTCCTTCTGCCTGGCCCGTCATCGAACAAAAGAACGAAGCAGGAATTTTATCGTCATTTACCATGATGTAAGGGACTACTTCTAACTGACCTGCCACCCTCCTGCCAAACATCGAGCCACGGTCGCACAGTCCATATATTTTAAATGTCACATGTCGTTTAATAGGGAGTTTTTTCCTCATTAATGACAGAGAGTGCTCAAGCTAGTTTCAACCTGCACAGCCGTCAAAGAGGACAGATTGATGTTTGAGAGTGAGTTTAAGGATATTTGTATCGAGCGCTTCCCAAGAACTCTGAGAGAGCTGGTTGAGTTGATTGGAATTGAGCAGGCGTTCATTTTAACCAAGAAATACGGTGGCAGGAGTAAGTATATTGCGAAAAATCATTTACGTTCCGGTTTACGGGGTACCCTGTCGGATCAGGCTCTTAAAATCCTCTGCTCTGAATTCGCAGGCTTGACCCTTGAAATACCCGTTCATTCACACTTTGTTCGCCAGCAACGAAATCTGCGCATTGTTTCAGAAGCGGCATCGGGTGTTTCAAGAAGCGACCTGGCCCAGAAATACCAGTTGTGCCTGCGGCAGATTGGCAATATTCGGAGCAACGCAGCCTTCATGGAATAAACCGTCAGTGTGTGCAATATCGTGATTAAATACTTTTGGATAATCATCAGGATGCTGTTTGTGCACGGACATTAACTCTCTCAATCCCTCCCCCTGTATTGCTCAGTTTTTCTGATAACACTCATATCCCCTCCATTGTCGGTCCCACATAAACATCAGATAAAGTCGATTCCACTCATAAACCCATGATCAATACGTAAAAAAGCACCCGCAATCACAGGAGAGTAAAACAAAACTTTGAACAACCAGAATCGTATGTTCAAACCATTTTACCCAACCGGGAATTACGAGTGCCCTTAACCAATCAATGACACGGATTAATTACCGCCCCCTGCTCTCATAAAAGACCTTCGGCTTGCCTTCAACAATGACAGGGTTCACATCAGACACATCAACCGTGAAGCGATAGCACTTATAGGCACGATCCAGATTACCCGGCTCAAAGAACCTTAAAACCACATCTTTCAAAAGACTGGTGGGACGCTGGACCTTACTGTGTTCGACGACGGCATTTTCAAATTCATAACGGGTACTGATTTTCCCGTTTTCCTCAACCACTTCAAACACATCCACAAAAGAATCCACCAGGGTCAGAATATTGGTGCCCACATAGTTGATGGCTCTCTCGTCATCGGTCACCCCGTTATTCTTGAACTCGTGATACACCTTCTCCAAAGCCCGCTCAATGGAATCGTGCACCATTTCCCGGATGGTTTCATTCCGGTCATCACTGCCGCCCTGGCTGCCAGAAGTGCGTTTGACGTAGTCGGTAAAGGCCGTGCTGGACATAGCAGCCTGAGACTGTTGTTCAATAAGACCGGATTTATTCCATGGGCAAACACCGGAAATCGCCACTTCCAACAAGGGGACAACCGTACCGTTGTAAAGTTTGGCTTCACCTGCCACAACCCCTGCCACGGCAACCTGATCCACCAGCAATCCGGAAAATTCCGCCAGCTGGTGCAGCTTAACCTCTTCCTCAACAAAACGGTGATAATCAAAGCGATCCTTTTCCCGGATGCACTCAATGTTGATCTGACCATTACCGTCTTTGGTCAGCCCGTGCTTCTGGGCAATCGAGATTTGCTGAATGGTAAAAAAGTCCTTGCCGATGTCCGGTCTTTTTTCCGGTGGCAGTTGGTAATAAAGGCAGCTGACCAGCAATTTATACAGGTCTCTGCGGCCACTGCCGATAGGCCGGATCGCATAGACTGGAGTGCCATCCACTTTGACGGTCCAGGTCAGCAGTTCTGAGTTGTCCCACTCATCATTCTCAACCACATAGCGGAACATTCTCTCATCCAGTGAACCTTCCTGATAGCTCGCCAGACGCTGAATGAAATAGTCCATCCGGGCCTCAATCTGAAAATCAAACCCGACACTTCCCAGGCAGTAGACCAGAGCGTGGTCGCCACGAGGGTTACTCACTGAAGCGGGATAAGACTGGGAAGCCTGCTGGGGTGAAACCGTTGCGACGGGTGGCATTGCCGCCGGTGTGTTTGCCTGGGCAACAGGCGCTGCTGAGGGTAAAACCGCTGTGACAGGTTGCACCGCGGTGGGTATTGACGCAGGAGCAACGGCCTGTGCCACAGGGGCGTCTGAAAGACTGACCGCCGAAGCCGGTGTAACAGCCTGAGGCTCGACGGCCACCGGCTCTGCCAGAGTCTGGGCATGAACCTCTGACGGGTTGACGGTTGAAGGGTGTGTGTTGTCTGTCATGATGGTATCCGTTATGGGTTTATCATTCACCTGGTGAAGGCTGCTCTCAAATTGCCGGTTAAGTTCAACAACATTGATTCGCCCTGCCAGGACCTTGTTGGATGGAATGCGTTCTTCCGGATGAGCAGGCTCTGCGGAGGCAAGAATTTTCTCTCTGATCCACAGAGGGTTCAGTGGCTGCCCCGACTGGTGTTGCAGGGACAGAAGAAGTGCGGCAATACCGGTGACTACCGGGGTCGCAAAACTGGTTCCACACTGTCTGACAATGACGCCACCAGAGCCTGCGCCAGGTATGTCAGTGCCAGGAGCAAGAACAGCCTGGGCCTGGTAGTCAGGGGCATAATTACTGAAAGGCAGGGGAACACTGTCCCAGTCAGCCGCCCCCACCGCCAGAACCTGGGGCAGGCAGGCTGGAGTGTGTAACACTTCCGCACCGTTGTTGCCCGTTGCGGCGACCACCAGACGGTTTTCATCCACCGCCCTCCCTACGGCCTCTGTAAGCACCCCGGGCAGGTTTGGCCAGCGTGTTACATCACCGCCACTGACATTAATCAGATGAGCATCATCATCACAGGCCTGATGAATGGCCCTGGCCAGGGTTTCTTTACTGCATGGCCTTGGCTGGCCCCCCGGATGGCACTGATAGACAGGGATAGAAATCAGGGTGATATCCGGAGCAATACCCTGGTAGTACTGCCCTTCGGCTTCCCCCTGACCCGCTATCACACTGGCAATGTGAGTGCCATGCTCTCCCGGTTGCACTTCCTCTGGCAGGGCATGATGGCTCAACAATGGGTGATGGCTGTCAATGCCCGTATCAATAACGGCAACACGGATGGCGGGATGACCTGTGGTTCTTGATTTCAGCTCTGGCAGGCCGGGCAGGCAGCTGCCACTGTTCCACGCTTGAAAAGTGGGCTGGGTCTGGGTCATGGTTATGGCTCCAGTTGGTAAACAGACATGCCGTCACCGGGACGGCATGTCTGACGAAGCCTTAGCCCATAACCGCACCCAGGGCTCCCTTGGCAGCCTTGCCAAGGACATCCAGCCATCCGGAAGCCTGAACACCGCCGTCGGCAGCGCCACGTACCAGAACTTCCTGGCGCTCTTCACGCTTCAGGCTGCGGGTTTGCTTGGGCATGTTGTGATTAATGGATTTCATGGTTTCACTCCTGTTGGTTTTGGATAATTGCCTTTCCTGTTCAAGGCAAAACCAGAGTAATAGGAGCAACCCATTGAATTAATATGGAAATAATCCCCGGTGACGGGAAAATCTTGCGGACCCGGTCTTTTCACTGATAGGCACTGAGCAGCCCATTGAAAGCTGTTGAATTCAAACGGACTGTCGTATTATCCGCACTGAGAAATGCCTTTGCTGTTACCCAGAAAATAGAGAAGCCGTCTTTCCAGTGAAAACCGTTCGAATCGCCACCCGTAAAAGTGCGCTTGCCCTCTGGCAGGCTGAGTACGTCAAGCAGCAGCTGGAGCACCACCACCCGGGGATTCAGGTTGAGCTGGTGACCATGACCAGTCAGGGAGACCGAATTCTGGATGCCCCGCTGGCAAAAATCGGCGGCAAGGGGCTGTTCGTTAAAGAGCTTGAAAATGCGCTACTGGAAAACCGTGCGGACATTGCCGTTCACTCCATGAAGGATGTCCCCATGGCCTTTCCTGAAGGGCTGGAGCTGGGGGTTATCTGCCCCAGGGAAAACCCGAGGGACGCCTTTGTCTCCAACACCTTCAATGGTCTGGATGAGCTTCCCGCCGGAGCGGTTGTGGGTACCTCAAGCCTCAGAAGACAGTGCCAGATACTGGAACAGCGGCCTGACCTGACCATTGAGTTTCTCCGGGGCAACGTCAATACCCGGCTGGCAAAGCTGGATAACGGCCAGTATGACGCCATCATCCTGGCCTCCGCTGGCCTGATACGCCTGGGCATGAAAGACCGCATCCGTTCTGCCCTGAGTACCCGCATCAGCCTGCCTGCTGCAGGTCAGGGAGCCGTTGGCATTGAGCTGAGAAGCGATGACCCTGAGACCCGTGCACTCATCACGCCTCTCCACCATGAACAAACAGCCATTGTCGTGGGGGCGGAGCGAGCCATGAACAAACGACTCAACGGCGGCTGCCAGGTTCCCATTGCCGGCTATGCTGAACTGCAGGGGGAGAGCCTCCATCTCAGGGGACTGGTGGGCAATCCCGATGGCACCACTATTTATCGCAGCGACATCACCTGCCCGGCATCGGATTTTGAACGGGCGGGTATTGAAGTGGCGGAGTCACTCCTCTCCCAGGGAGCGGATAAAATTCTGGCTGCTCTAATGCACGACTGAACGCTTGAACGACGAAGACTTGAGAAAAAACACCTATGACCCTGGCCTCTGTCTATGCCCTGATCACCCGGCCTGAGCCTCAGGCTCAGGAGCTGGCGGATGCCATCCGGCAGGCCGGTGGCCAGACATGGGTCAAACCCATGCTGGTGATTCAGCCCCTGGCTGAAACCCAGACCATGAAGGACTGCCTGCTCTCCCTGGACCGTTATGACCGTGTCATCGTCACCAGCCGCCCGGCTGCCAGACTGGGCCTGGACCGAATTGACCATTACTGGCCACAGCTCCCCATCAACCTTATGGCCAGAAAGGCCTGGTATGCCATAGGCAGCAGTACCGCCACAGAACTCCAGCATTACCACATACAGGCCACTCCACCCACTTCAGGGGTCGACAGCGAAGCTCTGCTTGAACTGGAAGAACTGATCCATATTGAGGGGGAACGCATTCTTATCCTTAAAGGTGCCGGGGGCCGGACTCTACTGAAAGAGCGCCTTCAGGATCGGGGGGCTACCGTCGACAGCCTCTCCGTATACCAGCGCAACCGGCCAGAATACCCTTCTGATGTCCTGGTAAAGGAGTTGGAAAGCAAACCAATCAATGTCATCCTCTGTGGTAGCGGAGAAACAGTAAAGAATCTCGGGTACTATCTACCCGAACCCCACCGGGCAAGCCACCGGCTGATAGTCCCCAGTGACCGGGTCGCTCAACAGGCGAAGGCACTGGGTTTCCAGCAGGTATACAGTGCCAATGGTGCCAGCAACCCCGCAATGTTGATGGCTCTTGAACAGCTGAACGCAAAACATCAGCTGAAGGCTCTGGGCAGGCAGCCCATATCGGACATATCGGGCA
Organism: Endozoicomonas sp. Z74; assembly: GCF_057680865.1. Classification (NCBI taxonomy): domain Bacteria; kingdom Pseudomonadati; phylum Pseudomonadota; class Gammaproteobacteria; order Oceanospirillales; family Endozoicomonadaceae; genus Endozoicomonas; species Endozoicomonas sp. Z74. The sequence goes on along the minus strand of NZ_JBLYZI010000006.1, from coordinate 58,055 downwards.
GCCTTTAAGCAGGCATAACCCTGAAAAGCTCGGAAGGCCCCATCGTGAGCGAACCAGACCAGAATTTCATTGCTGAAAACGACATAAAAAGCGACACCAAAAGTCAGCCCGACGTTGCCAGTGGTAATGCTGAGCCCTCTTCAAAATCAGCCAGAAAAGCAGTAAAACGCACTGCCAGACCTGGCCGCGGCCTGGCAGTAATGGCCCTGCTCCTGTCTGTTGGCGCCCTGGGACTCAGTGGCTATATTGGTTGGCGAGCCATGCCCCTTGAGCAGAGCCAGCCCGCTCTTGAGGAAGGAATGAGCCAGCTGCAGGCCCAGATGGCGCGCCAGCAGGCCCGGCTGTCTGACGTGATCCAGGGCATATCCCCTCTGAAAAGTCACCTTGATGAACTGCAGCAAAGAGAACAGCGTCTTCTGTCCCGCATTGACTCGCTGTCTGGAAAAGTCCGGGGACTTGAAGGCAATACCCGCAGTCAATGGCGCCTGGCAGAGGTGGAATATCTGCTCAGGCTGGCCAATCAACGACTGCTGACCGTTACCGACAGTGCGGGCTCCCTGGAGTTGCTGCTCAGTGCTGACGAACTGCTCCGGGAGATGGACGACTACTCCCTGTTCCCCATCCGGGAAGCTCTGGCCGAGGATATTGCCGCTCTCAAGGCCATTCAGCAGGTGGATCTGGAAAGCGCCTGGCTCCGCCTCCAGGGGCTGAAAGACCTTGTGCCCGAACTGGTGCTCCTCAATGAAAACCGCCTGGATGAGGTAACCCCGGAGAAAACGGTTGAAACGGCATCGCCCGCCAATAATGAGAACTGGCAATCCCGTTTAAAACACCTGCTGGTGAAAACCTGGAACCGTTTTACCGATCTTTTCCGCTTTACGGCTCACCGGAAGCAACCCATTGAAGTGCTCCTTTCTCCGGAACAGGATATCCTGATTCGCCAGCACCTCCTGTTGCTGATTGAACAAAGCAAGCTTGCGTTGATGACCCGGGAAGCAGAGATTTACCAGAACAGCCTGGAAGAAGCCAGCCAGCTGCTGAAACGCTATTTCACCCTGGGGGGCCGGAACAGTAGAACACTGGCCAATGGGCTCCAGGCTCTCAAGAAAACCCCTGTGGCCCCTGAGCTTCCCAACATACATCGCTCCCTGGAAGCACTGAAAGACTATGAAAACAAACAGGGCGAAAGTAAGCAGGACAAAACTCAACCAGAAACGACAAAGCCATCGCCTGCTACTGTGCCAGGAGTAGAAGAAACCTCGCCCCCTGAGGCTTCGCCATCCAGTACAGAGCCCTCTATGCCAGAGGCTACCCCGGCCATACTTGAAAACAGCCAACCGGCCTCAGAAAGCGACCCGGACAACCCCCTTCCTCCTGAAAGCAGCACTCCTGAGGAGAGTGCCAGCCAGGAGGATCACCTGTCATGAGGAAGTTTGCCCTGTTTCTGCTGGCCATTGCAGGCTGTTTTCTCCTTGCCAACATCATGGTTAACGACCACGGGTATGTCCTGGTGGCCTATGACGATATGACCTTCGAAAGCAGCCTCTGGGGTTTGCTGCTGCTTCTGGCTCTTATTGCAGGCGTGACCTGGCTGGCCACTGTGGTCATACGACTGGTTCTTGGTATTTTCGGTTTCGTCTATCCTTTGTCCGCCAGTGCCCGGAAAAACAAGGCCCGGCGACTGTTTGAAAAGGGGCTGGCAGAATTTACCAAGGGACACTGGCGCAAGGCGGAGAAGCTTCTGGGCATGGCTGCCCGAGGAGGAGAGTCTCCCCTGATCAACTATCTGGCTGCAGCCCGTGCCGCCCACGAAGCGGGTAACTACGAAGCCAGCGCCAACTGGTTACGTCAGGCGGACAGCAAGGCCCCCGGTGCGGAAATGGCCATTGGCATTACCCAGGCACAACTGCAGCTGGCGGGCAATCACCTGGAGCAGGCCCTGGCCACACTCAAGCACCTCCATAAAAAATACCCAAGACATGCCTATATTCTGAAAATGCTGAAACAGGCGTATATCCGCCTGAATGACTGGCAGGCATTAACCCGGCTGCTTCCCCAGCTGCGAAAACTCAAAGTCGTTGGTGACGAGGAGTACCATGAGCTGGAACAGCAGGCCTTCGAAGCCCTGTTCAAGCAGGCCTATAACCAGGGGCGGAGCCGAAGGGCACTGGAAGACCGGGTGAAGTCAGCTGACGACATCTGGTCCAGTCTCAGCACCTCCCAGAAGCGCGACCCTGCTCTCCTGTTTCGTTACTGCCATTGTCTGGTTCTGCTTGGGGCGGAAGGAAAGGCCGAGTTACTGCTCCGTGAAAACCTGGCCAACAGCTACAGCGAGTCACTGGTCCGCCTGTATGGCAAAATCAGGGGCAACGACGTCAAAAAACAGCTGCTCTACGGGGAAAAACTGCTCAGCGAGCGCACCAATGACCCGGAATTACTTCTGGCACTGGGCAGGCTCTCCCTGAGAAACGAACTCTGGGGCAAGGCCCGGGAGTACCTGGAAGCCAGCTTGAGGCTGCGTAAAAGCATTGATGTCTACAATGAGCTGGGGCACCTGCTGGCTCACCTGGATGAGTTTGAAACCAGCTCCCGCTATTTTCAGGAAGGCCTGCTGCTGGCGGCCGACAGTGCCACAGAACTTCCCAGATCACGAGAGCTCATCGTCTGACCGGCGATGGGCTCAAACCATAAAGATCAGCAATACAACAAAATAACGGATCAGTATGAACTTTCTTTTCTGCGGTGCTGTGGGAGGCTCTCTCTCGGTAGGATTCAGTGCTTTTGGAGCCCATGCTCTCAGTGGCAGACTCCCAGCGAGAGCCATGGAGGTTTTCCAGACAGCAGCGGATTACCAGTTCTATCACAGCCTGGCTCTGGTCCTGGTAGCCCTGCTGACCACCACATACCCTCAGTCATCCCGTCTTCGCTGGAGCGGCAATCTGTTTGTGGTCGGGTTACTGCTGTTCAGTGGCAGCCTGTATTTACTCAGCCTCACCGGCATCCGCTGGCTGGGAATCATAACACCTTTCGGGGGCGTGTCATTGATGGCCGGGTGGCTGATGCTCGCTTTGTTCGCAATCAAAGACCACTCCAGGACCCAGCCCTGAAAAACGGGAACACCAAAAGTTCGTCATGATGAAAACCAGGCAGTGAGATTTGCATTTTACGGTGCGGCCGGTATCTTACGCCGATTATTTTTTAATGAATTCAGATCCCCATGAGTGACTCAGTGGAACCCCAGGAAAAGAACGACGGCCAGGTTGAAGCGCCTGGCCAGGATAATGAACGTACTCCTGATAAAGCTGATGTAAAACGCCGTCAGGTTAAAAGCTTTGTCCTGCGTGCCGGTCGGATGACCACTGGCCAGCAGCGGGGCTGGGACGAATGCTGGCAGGACTGGGGACTGACCCTGGAGATGGGCCCTGAAGGGCTTGCTTCAACGTTTGAGCGCAAAGCACCCATGGTACTTGAGATCGGCTATGGCATGGGACATTCCCTGGTCGCCATGGCCGGGGCGGAGCCGGATAAAAACTTTGTGGGTATTGAAGTGCACCGCCCTGGTGTAGGCAGTCTGCTTAACGAAGCTCGCCTGGCAGGTCTGACCAACCTGAGAACCTACTGCGATGACGCAGTTGAAGTTCTGAAGCACTGTGTACCCGATGGCAGCCTGTCCCGCATTCAAATCTTTTTTCCGGACCCCTGGCACAAAAAGCGCCACCATAAACGCCGTCTGATCCAACCGGCGTTTATCGAAGCAATCCGCCCCAAACTGGCGGTTGGCGGCGTGATCCACCTGGCCACCGACTGGGAAAATTACGCTGAACAAATGCTGGAAGTTATGACGGCAGCGGAAGGTTTCAGTAACCTGGCAGAAGACAATCTTTATTCTCCCCGTCCCGACTATCGGCCACTCACCAAGTTTGAAAAACGGGGTCATCGGCTGGGGCATGGGGTTTGGGACTTGCTGTTTGAAAGAAAGCAATAACCACCGTTTGCCAGCGGGCTCACCTCCACAAGGGAGCCCTTAAGCTGTCGTCTGTCTGGCTTACGACAGCTGCTAGCTGTAACGCTCAGAAACCACCCCGGAAAGCAGCAGAACCACCAGCAATACCGGGGACAGGGTAAAATCGTTAAAGTAGTTGAAAACGATCTCCAGCCAGCCGGGCAGATAGAAGACCAGGGCACCGAAAACCAGCACATTGAATAGTGCTCGCACTGGGAGCTTCAGGACCACGGGCAACCGGTTGATCCAGCGACCGCTCCACTGAATGATGGGCTTACCGACAAAAACCAGTACAACCGCCACCAGAGCCAGACAGATAAGCGACAGATGTTCTCTGGACAAGTCGGATAGATCGATAATCACATCGCCCAGCCAGCTCATGGTTATCCCCTGTTTCCAGTTTCTGCTTTAATCGTTTTCAACTAGGCAAACAACTCAAGGAGGTCATTCAAAAACAGACGGCCTCTTGGCGTGGGCTTGAACCGGCCCTCAGGACCGCTAATGGGGTTTTCCAGCAACCCTTTCTGCACCGCCTGGTTCAATGGCCCTTCCATCACGGAAAGCGGCTGCCCGGTTCGCTCACTGAACACTCTGGAGGCGGCGCCACCGTTCAAGCGTAACACATTCATCATAAATTCTATCGGCATTTCATCCGCTTCCAGTACCCGCCGACCGGCTTCAAACCTCTTCTCAGGAAGAGTGCTCATAATTGAGTCAGCGGCCAGGTAATCCGCGGGCATTCGCGTTTTCCAATTACGAATAATCTGGCCTGTGGACGACGACTCAGCAGCACCTTCCCCTGGAAGCAACGTCAGTTTGCCATGGGCGCCCGCACCAATCCCGATATAATCACCAAACTGCCAGTAGTTCAGGTTGTGTCTTGAACGTTGGCCGCTCTGGCTGTAGGCGGAAATTTCATATTGCTCATACCCCTCTGCCGCCAGTAACGACTGGCCTGCTTCCTGGATCGCCCAGAGAGTGTCATCCGGCGGCAGCGCCGGTGTCTTCGAATAAAAGACAGTATTCGGCTCAATAGTGAGCTGATACCAGGAAATATGAGCCGGCTTTAAAGCAACGGCCTGCTGCAAATCATAAATCGCATCTGCAGCACTCTGATCCGGCAGACCGTGCATCAAATCGATATTAAAATTCCGGAACCCTAGATCCGAAAGGGAGGCGATGGCTTTGTGGGCTTCATCTGCGCTATGGATTCTGCCAAGGGCCTGCAGCTTACTGTCCTGAAAACTTTGTACGCCCAGGGAAAGACGGTTGATGCCCGCTTCCAGATAAGCCTGGAAACGGTCGTGCTCCCAGGTACCCGGATTGGCTTCCAGAGTGATCTCTATGTCCTCTGTAAAAGCCACCATCTCCCTGAGTCCCGTAAACAGCTTCTGGTAAGCCGCTGCGGACAGAAGACTGGGTGTCCCGCCACCAATAAAAACAGAGTGCAGAGGGCGTCCCTGCACCGCCAACCGCTCCCTGCGGAAGTCGCTCAACAAAGCATCCACATAAGCGGCTTCCGGAAGTTCTCCGGTTTGCCGGTGGGAGTTAAAGTCACAATATGGGCATTTCTTCACGCACCAGGGCACATGAATATAAAGACTGAGAGGAGGAAGCTTGAGCATAGGGCAAAAGCTGAGACGACAAGCGCCTCAGCCGTGAATTTCCTTTAGACGCTTGAACAGCTGCTGCATTGCCTGAGCCCGGTGACTGAGCTTGTTTTTAAGTTCAGCGGGCAGCTCCGCCGCTGTACGGTGCTCTGAAGGTACCAGGAACAGCGGGTCATACCCAAAGCCATGCTCTCCCAGAACTTCTTCGATAATCAAGCCTTCCCAACTTCCCTGGCAGATGATGGGCGTTGGATCATCTTTGTGACGCATATAAACCAGGGCACATTGAAACCGGGCGGTTCTTTCCGTGGACTTGACCCCTTCCAGTCTGGCAAGCAGCTTCTGGTTATTGTCGGCATCCGACGCATCCTTTCCGGCATAGCGGGCAGAATAGATTCCGGGCTCTCCATTGAGGTAATCCACTTCCAGCCCCGAATCATCGGCAATCACCGGAAGGCCTGAAATCCGGGCCGCATGCCGGGCTTTAAGCAGGGCATTTTCTACAAAAGTGAGCCCGGTTTCTTCCGCTTCCGGATACTTTTCACCGATACCGAACTCACTCTGGGGCAGCATCTCCATCCCAAGCTGTCCCAGCATATGCTGAAATTCAGCCAGCTTGCCGCGATTACCACTGGCCAGCACAACCTGACGGATGTCTCCTGTCATAATGGACGTCTTTTCCTCGCTGTTTTTTTCAGAACCCGTCTTTTGCCGTGTACAACCGTTTACTGCCCCGTTGTCATGGGGGGGCAAACGGTTTTGCTTTTGCTATATCTGGGTCACTGATCCTGATAAAAGGTTTGTTCAAACCGGACTGTTTCTCTTTTGCCGCCCTGTGGTGTGACATCAATGGAGAATTTTAGCAGCTCCTGACCGGAGAACCGGAAGCCTGCCAGGTAGTAGATGGCCTCACCTTCACGGACCACCTTAAAGTCGAGGGCAGCTTTCTGTCCCAGAAGGTTACTGACACTCCCCTGAAGTTGTCCGGCAACGGCTTCGCCCACCTGAGTTTTGCTGAGGTTGCGAATGGCAATATTCACAATGCCATGGCGCGGGCTTCTTTCCAGGCCGTACTGACCGGCAATATCCGGAGCGATAAACGTACTGTTGAATGCGCTGTAATGCACCTCGTAATCACCGAAACGGGCCGGCTTTCCGGACATTTCCCGCGCATCAGGAATCGCGTCACTGGCTTGAACAACAGCCACTGGCCACCCAGAAGACATCGCCAGTAACAACGGCAATACTGCCCGCTTTCTTATGGAAAACCTGAAACCACCCCAACAGAACGACATCTCCACTCCCCCTCAAGACGTTAAATGATAAATGGCCACTTCCCCCATCAGATTGGGCCACAATCGGCTAACCCAGTTTCCCTGATGAGATTGATCCACCACCCTTCGGTTAAGCACCCGGTAGTTTCTCTGCTGGCACAAAGCCTCGAAATCCCGGAAGGTGCAGAAATGAATATTGGGTGTGTCATACCAGGTATAGGGCATGAACTTGGAAACCGGCATCTTGCCATGTAACGCCAGATAAAGCCGACACCGCCAGTGGCCAAAGTTGGGAAAGGTAACGATACACTCACGCCCGACCCTGAGCATTTCCTCGAGAACCCGATGTGGAAAATGCATGACCTGAAGCGCCTGGGTCATGATAACCGTATCAAAACTGCCGTCGCGAAAGTTGCCAAGGCCCCGGTCCAGATCCTGCTCAATCACATTCACACCCCGTCTTATACCGATTTCAATATTCCGGGGATTGATTTCCAGCCCATAGCCCGTTACCTGTTTTTCCTGATTCAGTTCATGCATCAACTGACCATCACCGCAAGCCAGATCCAGTATCCGGCTACCGGGTGCGACCCAGTTTTTGATAATCTGGAAGTCCCCCCTGACACTCATCAGCACTCCTCCGCAACACGATTCATATAAGCGGCCAGCCCCTGCGTATAACGGGGAATGTTCATCAGGAAGGCGTCGTGCCCCTGGGGGGCATCAATCTCCAGATACGATACATCTTTTCCGGCTTCAGTGAGCGCATCCACAATTTCACGGGAGCGTTCCGGTGAGAACCGCCAGTCCGTTGAAAAAGAAGCCAGAAAAAATTTCGCCTGGGCTCTGGAAAGGGCTTTTGACAGGCTGTTCTCATATTCACTGGCCGGATCAAAATAATCCAGGGCACGGGTCATCAACAAATAGGTATTGGCGTCAAAACTTCCTGAAAAACTTTCTCCCTGATACCGCAGGTAGCTTTCAATCTGGAAGTCCACATCGTAGTCGTAACTGAAACCTTCATTTTTCAGTTCACGGCCAAACTTGGCCCCCATGGCATCATCAGAAAGATAGGTGATATGACCAACCATCCGGGCCAGGCCAAGACCTTTTCGGGGAATACTGTTGGAATCCATGTACCGCCCACCCTTGAACTGATCATCGGACATAATCGCCTGCCGTGCCACTTCATTAAAGGCAATATTCTGGGCTGACAAGCGAGCCGCGGAAGCGATGACAATGGCGTGGCGCAACCTTTGGGGATAAGCAATGGACCATTGCAGGGCCTGCATTCCTCCCAGACTTCCACCCACCACCGCCGCCCACTGCCGGATACCCAGATGGTCCGCTAGCAGAGCCTGGCTGTTCACCCAGTCCGCCACAGTGACCATGGGGAAGTCGGGGCCATATATTTTACGGGTTTCCGGGTTAATGCTGGTCGGGCCAGTACTGCCATGACAGCCCCCAAGGTTATTCAGGGCCACCACGAAGAAACGATCGGTATCAATGGGTTTTCCCGGCCCGATGCAATTGTCCCACCAACCGGGCTTGCGGTCTTCCATACTGTGAAAACCGGCAGCATGGTGATGACCACTCAGGGCATGGCAGATAAGAACAGCGTTGCTGGCTTCCCTGTTCAGAGTGCCATAGGTTTCTATGACCAGTTCATAAGACGGCAGACTCTCTTTGCAATTCAGAGCCAGGGGCTGATCAAACGGAACGGTTCGGGGTTCAACCAGACCCACCGAGTCAGCAGGAATCACTGCAGGCATAACGTCCTGTTTCCATTTCGGCTTGTTGTTAACTGTGGAAAGCCACCAACGGGCATCTTGCCCCCTTCGCTACTTCCGGGTAATACGACTCTCTTCTGGCTGAAGGCTCTCATTTCTCAGGATGCCGCAATCATAGAAGAGTGGCTCATGGCGGACTGGAGCATTGTATGAATCAGGGGAGTGTATCGGCAATATTCCCACTTGTCAGCTTATCTATTTCCCCCTCAAGCGCCCCAGGACAATAAAGGCGGTTCGATGGCCAGGCTAACTCACACTGGTCAAATCCAGTGCAAGCTCGGTGAGCGCCAGTAGGTGGCTCAGAAAAAAACCTTCAATCTGCCGGGAACAGAAATGCAGATGCCGTTCATGAATATAATCATCCACGCTCTGGTTTTGAGTCAGGGATGTGTAAAAAGCCCTCAGTGCTTCGTCTCTAACATTCAGAGTCGAAATAATCCTGGCACAGGGCTGAAAGGACTGGTTCATCTGGAACTCCTGAAGCAGCGTGCTTCTGGATACACTCTTGCCTCTGGCACATTGTCACAAGTAAGGTCACTATGACGGTGTTGCGGAGATAACGATGTGTTCGTTACTGGGCCAATCGTTATGTCCATAACCTGTTACCAATGGGAAGAACTCATTGCGCATCCGATTGCTTTTTCACAGTAGACAATTTACCGATGCGCAAAAACTCAACTATCATCCTGAGTCAAGCCTAGTATAGTCAGCCTTTTGGTAAATACTGTAAGCCCAATAGCCATGCCTTTTACCCATGCGCTATTGTATGCTTCCTATAGTGCAGCTGTTATAGTTCAGATTGCTAAATACTTTCCACAGACCTCGCGGTGCAAATGTCGTTATGTCTATTGAATCCTTAGGCCAGCTTGAATCAAGACTGCAAAACCTGATCGACAAACTGGAACTGTCAAGAATGGAAGTCGAAGACTTGCGTTCAGCCAATACCCGTCTGGAAGAAGAGAATATCCAGCTGAAACAGGAGCTGTCAGCCTGGGGAGACCGGGTTTCCGCCCTGCTGGGTAAACTGGATGTTGTTACAGATGAAGATGAAGATGAAGTGATGAATGAGCAGGAGGCCGTCGTTTAACAGCCGCTGAATAGAGCCCTGCTTCAGACAGCCTTCAACCTGCCTGAAATAGAGCACCCTGTCGCCTCCCATTCCAAGAGGTCGACAGTGTATAACTGCTGAGCGGGCTTTTCCGTGGGTTCTGGACGCCTTCTGTTCAGCTGGCGTCCTTTAATTCCATCTCAAGGCTTTCCAGGGCCTCCTGGGCTTCCATCCATTGCTCTTCTGCATCCATGAGCTGGCGTTTGAGATCCGTTTGCTCAGCCAGGGCCTGCTTCAATGTTTCTTTTGCCGATTCACAGTAAATGGCCTGATCAGCCAGAACCTCTTCTACAGTGAGCAAACGTTGCTGGAGCGATTCCAGAGAAGCTTCCAGTTTTTGAACACTCTGTTTCAGCGGTCGAAGCATTTTGCGCTTTTCAGCCTGTACCCGCCTTGCTTCTTTTTTCTCCTGGGCTGAATTCCCTGCAAGTACTCGCTCCTCCCGGCTCTCATATTTGTCCTGGGCTCTTTCCTGTGACCTCTGCTGCATCAGCCAGTGACTGTAATCATCAAGATCGCCTTCATAAGGAACCACTGAGCCATCATGCACAAGGTACAGTTCATCGGTTGTACTGCGAATCAGGTTACGATCGTGAGAGACCAGAATCATCGCCCCTTCAAAGGACTGAAGCGCTATGGTTAGCGCCAGCCGCATGTCCAGATCCAGATGGTTGGTAGGTTCATCCAGGAGCAACAGGTTGGGTTTCTGCCAGCCAATCACAGCCAGTGCCAGGCGGGCCTTTTCCCCTCCGGAAAACCCCTTGATGATTTCAAGCGCTTTATCGCCATGGAAGCCAAACCCTCCCAGGAAATTTCTCAGATCCTGTTCACGGGCATCAGGCGACAAGCGTTGTAGATGCAGTAACGGACTGGCTTCCACATCGAGGCTTTCAAGCTGATGTTGAGCAAAGTAACCAATGCTCAGATGCTCTCCCTGATAAACCTCCCCTGAAATCAAGGGCAATTCACCCGCCAGCGAACGTATCAGGGTAGACTTCCCTGCCCCGTTTGCCCCGAGCAGCCCGATACGGCTTCCCGGAAGAATGCTCATTTTCAATTTCAGCAGTACGTTGTCCCCATAACCCAGCTCCGCCTTATCAAGGGTTAATAAGGGTGACGATATTTTGTCCGCCTCGGGAAAGCGGAAAGAAAAAGGGGAATCCACATGGGCTGGAGCAATTTCTTCAAGCCGGGCCAGGGCCTTCAAGCGACTCTGAGCCTGCCTGGCCTTGGTGGCTTTATACCGGAAGCGTTCAACATAACGCTCCATGTGAGCACGCTGCTTCTGTTGTTTCTCATGGGTTGCCTGCTGCTGCTGAAGCTTTTCTGCACGCAACCGTTCGAAGGCAGAATAATTGCCACGGTAGTGTACAAGTGTTTGATGCTCTATATGCAGGGTCTGGTCAGTAACCGCATCCAGAAAATCACGGTCATGGGAAATAATCACCAGAGTCCCCGGATAACGCTTTAAATAGTTTTCGAGCCAGACAATAGCATCCAGGTCCAGGTGATTGGTGGGTTCATCCAGCAGCAGAATATCGGAGGGGCACATCAGGGTTCTGGCGAGATTCAGGCGCATTCGCCAGCCACCGGAAAACCCTCTCACATTTTTATCAAGCTCATGATGACTGAAACCAAGGCCATGCAGCAGCTGCTCAGCTCTTGAGCGAGCCGTATAGCCATCGGCCTGCAACAGTTGTTCGTGAAGCTCAGCCAGACTTTCATGCTGGCCTGCTGCCTCCGCTTTGGCGATCTCCGCCTCAATTCGTCGCAGGGACTGATCCCCATCCAGCACATAGTCCACAGCGCTTTGATCCAGGGATACAATTTCCTGGGCCATATGAGCCAGCCCACGCCCCTGGTCAAAAGAGAGGTTTCCTTTATCGGGCTGCAGCTCACCCGTTAACAGGGCCAGAAGGCTCGATTTACCACACCCGTTGGCACCGACCAGGCCAACATGCTGGCCAGAATGAATGGTTGCAGTAGCGTTCTCAAGGAGAAGCTTGCCGGACCTTAATAAACAGACTTCGTTCAATGTGATCATGGGGGGCATTATATGTACCCACACCGATGAAATCGAATACCTGTTGCATAAAGGAGAGGAAGGGGTTTGCCGCAGTCTGGCTTTCGGCATTACCAGCATACAGCACATCCCTGGCATATACTGGCAACTGCTCCACGGTAACTGCTCCTGCGTTACTCTAGCTCCTGCATCCATGCAGTTGTGCATTGCCAGTATACAGCACATCCCTAGCATATACTGGCAATTGCTCCACGGTAACTGCTCCTGCGTTACTCTAGCTCCTGCATCCATGCAGTCGTGCATTGCCCATCCCTGTGCATAAAAAAAGGGGGGGAGAATAATTCCCCCCCCCATTCAAAACGACAGCATTAAATGTAACTTACTTCCTGCGAGCAGGTCTTTTCCTGGCAGCCGCTTTTCTGACAGCAGGCTTTTTACGGGTAGCCGCTTTTCTGGCAGGTGCTTTCTTCTTAGCAGCTACTTTTCTCTTGGCGGGCGCCTTCTTCTTAGCAGCTACCTTTTTCTTGGCAGGCGCCTTCTTCTTAGTAGCTACTTTTTTCTTGGCAGGTGCCTTCTTCTTAGCAGCTACTTTTTTCTTGGCAGGCGCCTTCTTCTTAGCAGCTACTTTTTTCTTGGCAGGAGCCTTCTTCTTAGCAGCTACTTTTTTCTTGGCAGGAGCCTTCTTCTTAGCAGCTACTTTTTTCTTGGCAGGTGCCTTCTTCTTAGCAGCTACTTTTTTCTTGGCAGTGGCCTTTTTCTTAGCAGCAGCCTTCTTTGCATCGGCTTTTGCCTTGGCTTTTGCCTTCTTCAATGCCTCTTTCGCTTTTTCAAGCTTTTTCTTGAGCGCATCGATTTCCTTCTCCAGCTTCTTAACCATATCTACCTTTTTGGCAGTGGTCTTTTTTACAGCCTTTTTAGCTGGTGCTTTTTTAGCAGCCGTCCGCTTAGCAGCAGGCTTCTTCTTAGCAGCGGTTTTTTTTGCTGCAGTCTTCCTTGTTGCAGGCATGGGATCGTCCCTCTTCCATTTAATCAATCTACTAGTAGTACATCGTAATAAAAACCGAATAATTAATACCCAGTTTTAATTAGAAAATAGAGTGGTTATTGCACGACTGCAAATTTTTTTGTGATTTTTTTATCCAGACTGATGCCAAAAAAAACCGAAAACAAATCTGTACACCTTCCACAACGTTGAAAAAAGCCTTCTAATCAGGGCATTTTCAGCTGACAAGGCTCACTACAAGGGTTGATAAAACAACCCATTTGCTCAAAGATAATGGAAACGTTTGTTCCCAGAGATACAGCGGGAGCATAAGTGGGCTGGAAGTGTTTTTCTCCACAGAAGAACCCCGCTTACCTGGATAAACCACCACACACAGAGATGCTTTATGAGATTGAAAACGCTTGCAAGCGTTATCCTGTTATCTTACCCAATTTACGCAACGGCTGCTCTTGAGACAGAAGCCGACAAACTCAGCTATAGCCTGGGAGCCACCCTGGCGGAACAATTGAGACAGTTCGAGGGGCTGAATTCGGATGCCCTGACTCAGGGGTTAAGGGATGCCCTGGCCCATCAGCCACTCAAGATGACCTCCTCAGAGATGAAAGGCTACATTCAGGAGGCCAAAGCAAAAAAAGCCCACGCTCAACAGGCAAAGCTCCATGAAGAAGCTCAAAAAAATCTGGACAAAAGCATGGCTTTTCTTGCTGAAAACAGCAAAAAACCAGGAGTGATTGCCCTTCAAAGCGGCCTTCAATACAAAATTCTCAGCGAGGGCAAAGGCCCCAAGCCCCGAGATAATGATGAGGTGGTTGTTCATTATGAAGGCCGTTTAATGGATGGAACGGTTTTTGACAGCTCATGGCTGAGAAACCAGCCAGCCACCTTTCAGTTAAACCGGGTTATCAAAGGCTGGACAGAAGGCTTGCAGCAGATGCCAAAAGGTTCTGTGTGGGAATTTTTTATCCCGGCAAGCCTGGCCTATGGTGAAGGTGGTGTCCCAGGGCGCATTGGCCCTAACGAAGCACTGATTTTTAAAGTTGAGTTAAAGGAGGTCAACAAAAACAGTTAAGCCGATCTGGACTTTTCTTAAAAACAAAGGTCATAAAACGCAGGAAAGGCAAATACAGACCAAAGTTAATACACAGCCAGTGGTCCCTCCTACTGGCTCATTGCACCTTTTCCCTGTGAGCTTCATGCAGCTTTTCGATCATCTGGTCTTCCAGACTGAAGCGTTCTTCCATCGTTTCACCCAATTCAGAAACAGCATCCTGAAGGCTTTTAAGGCTGGACAATGATTCACAGTGATCATTAAATTCAAGGCAGCTGGAGGTATTCTTCTCAAGTTTTGGCAAGATGGACTTGGCCAGTTCTATTCCACCATCATCAAACTCCAGCGCTTCTTCGATCAGCTGTTCATAAACCTCAAAGTGGCCCGCTGAAGCGTAATCAACCAGAATTTGACACAACTCTTTCAATTTACTGGTGACAGGACGCTTGTCATCATTAAATTGATCCATTCCATTGATGGAGCAGTAAAGGACAATCAGATCCTGCCGTGCGTTGAGCCAGCGATCAATGATTTCTGATACCCCTCCCCAACGCTCTTTAGCCGTTTGGCAACCCTCCAGCATGACAGTTCCTCTTGAAAGTTAGATATCTTCTGAGCAAATGGGACCTCTCAAGCGCCTGTGTCCGGTGGTCCAGATGCTAGGTTATGACAGTCAAAAATCGGCGGCAAGCGTTTATTTTTCAAAACACAATCAATTTTAAAATGCAAGCCTTACAAAAAAAGCACAAATACAATGGTTTCAAGGGAGGTTAGTGCTCATATAACAATTTTTATTACTAAAAAATCTTGGTTTAATGTAAAAAAATTATTTACAAACACACTTTTATTTAGAATTCCATAAGGTCAATCCCAGAAGGTTCATCCATGGCTCAAATTCCTGGAAAGTTGAGCGGCCCAGTGTCATTAAAGCCGCCCAACTTTCCACTTTCCATTTTATTCCGACGCCATATAATCGCTCAAAAACGCATCAAACACCTTGTCGTTCTCTTGCTCCCTGACAGCCTGGTCCACTCTGGATCGCTCAGCAATTTGCTGAAAGTAAGACTGTCGCTCAGAACCGAGAGGGCGTTCAGCAAAAGTGCTGAAATGCTTTTGAGAGAGAGACATGACCAGGTCGATATAACTCACGGTTTTCTCCTGCATCTCTCCCAACAGCTGGGCAGAAGGGGTCAGGGAGGCATCCAGCAGTTTGTTCCTCTGAGCCGTCAGGGCATCACTGAAGCAGCTGCCACCTTCAGCGGCATCCAGCATATCTGCCACCGGGAACATCTCATCCAGTAGCTTCATGCCCCAGTCTCTTAATGAAACCTGCTTTCCATGATGAACCAGAGTCATACCCGGTCGGCGGCCTTCCAGAACCGTATTGTTAAAATTTTCCGTGACCTCCGCACACTCATCGGCCCCAATTGGCAACTGGCTCTGAAGTGCACAGTACACCAGAAAAGTATCCAGAAAATGGGCATCCTCTCTGTTCAAACCCAATGGTTCAAACGGATTGATATCAAGGCACCGGACTTCGATATATTCAACACCCTCATTACGCAGGGCGGTGATAGGCTTTTCACCGGACCGGGCAATACGCTTGGGTCGAATGGTGCTGTAATATTCATTCTCAATCTGCAATAGATTGGTGTTCAACTGAAGGTATTTCCCTTCCCTTTTCAAACCAATGTTTTCATAAGGTGGATAAGGGGTATGAATGGCCTTTGACAGACTGGCGACGTACTCACCCAAAGTGTTATAGCAGATACTGAGCGAAGACTGCGCATTGTTGGTGTATCCCAGATCGCTCATTCGCAGCGAAGTCGCATAAGGCAGAAACAGGGTATCCGAATCCAGAACCTGCAGACCAGAACGCTCACCTCCATCCGGGAAAAAACTTCTGCTCACCGCCGGTGAGGCACCAAAGAGATACATCAACAGCCAGGAATAACGGCGAAAATTCCGGATCAGGGCAAAATACCCTTCAGATTGACAGGCCTGATGTTCTCCGGCACTTGCCCCCCGGCGCTCATCAAACAGGCTCCAGAACTCCGTCGGCAGGGAGAAATTATAGTGAATCCCTGCAATGGTCTGCATGGACTTGCCATAGCGATGGGCCAGCCCTTCACGATAAATCGATTTCATTAAACCAATGTTGGAGTGCCCATATTGAGCAATGGGGATACTGTCATCCCCATCCAGCAGCGCAGGCATACTTCCAGCCCACAGAGCTTCTCCGTCCAGATTCTGGCAGGTGTATCGATGAAGCTGGTCAAGAAAGTCTAAAGTGTCATCAATACGGCAGTGGACCGGCGTTATAAACTCCAGCAATGCCTCGGAATAATCCGTTGTAATGTAGGGGTGGGTCAACGATCTGCCAAGCGCCTCGGGGTGAGCAATCTGCGAAAGCGTCGCATCTGGACGAACACGCAACCCTTCCCGCTCAATACCATGGCAGATTCCATGGAAAAGCTTCTGATGAGCGCTGTTCTGAATAAGCGCCAGGCGATCCTGATACTCGATAGTCAAGGTAGAGATCCAATCAATCCATAGAACTTCAGCAGGACTATATAACGATCACCCAATGGATGCATCCATAAAAAAAACAGCCAGCCCCTGAGGGGCTGGCTGCTATACGACAAAGTATCACTACAAGCGAGAACGCTCGCCACTGAGTGAGTTTACTTTCGCATTTTCTTAGCGTTGGCAAACAAGTCGGCAAATGTGCCTCCGGATGGCTGCTTTTTGCTCTGCCCCCCCCGGTTTCCACCCGTCGGCTTATTGCCCTGGGGCCGGTTCCCCCGAGTAGATTCAGAGCGCTCCCTGCGGGGCTGCTGACGAGCTTCAGCACGCTCTTCCGCTTTGTCAGACATCCTCATGGAGAGCCCAATTCGTTTACGCTGAATATCCACTTCCATCACCTTGACCTTGACGATGTCCCCGGCCTTGACAACCTCACGGGGATCCTTGACGAAAGTCTGTGACAGGGCAGAGATATGAACCAGGCCATCCTGGTGAACCCCCACATCAACGAAGGCACCAAAATTAGTGACGTTTGTCACGACCCCTTCCAGCTCCATGTTGAGCTTGAGGTCACTGATTTTCTCAATACCGTCCTGGAATTCAGCGGTTTTAAACTCAGGTCGTGGGTCCCGACCGGGCTTGTCCAGCTCGCTGATGATGTCCGTCACCGTTGGCAACCCAAACTGTTCATCAGTAAAGTCCGCGGCATTGACGGTCTTCAGGAAAGAGGAGTCCCCGATCAGGGCTCGAATATCCCGCTCTGACTGACTGGCAATTTTTTCAACCACAGGGTAAGCCTCAGGGTGAACCGCTGAGCAATCCAGTGGGTTATCACCATTCATGACCCTCAGAAAGCCTGCCGCCTGTTCAAAGGCTTTGGGCCCAAAGCGGCTGACACTCTGGAGAGCCTGACGACTTTTGAACATGCCATGTTCATCCCGGAAGCTGACAATATTGTCCGCCAACGTGCGGTTCAATCCAGACACCCTGGCCAGCAATGCGCTGGAGGCTGTGTTGAGATCAACGCCTACGGCATTTACACAGTCTTCCACCACCGCTTCCAGAGACCGGGACAGCTGAGTCTGGCTGACATCGTGCTGATACTGCCCAACCCCGATGGATTTTGGTTCAATCTTGACCAGTTCTGCCAGAGGATCCTGTAAACGACGAGCGATGGACACCGCGCCACGGATGGAAACATCCAGATCCGGGAATTCCCTGGCCGCCAGCTCAGAGGCAGAATAAACGGAAGCACCGGCTTCACTGACCACAATTTTGGTCAGCCCCAGCTTCGGGTAGCTGCGCATCAACTCCGCCGCCAGCCGGTCGGTTTCCCTTGAGGCGGTGCCATTGCCAATACTGACCAACTCCACTTTATGGGTCAGGCAGAGCGTAGCCAGAGTACCAAGGGCTTCTTTCCATTTTTTCTGGGGAGCATGGGGATAAATCGTGGTGTGCTCCACCAGTTTGCCAGTTCCATCCACCACTGCCACTTTGACACCGGTTCTCAGCCCCGGATCCAGGCCAATGGTAGGACGTAAGCCCGCTGGCGCAGCCAGCAGCAGATCCTTCAGGTTCTTGGCGAACACCTTGATGGCTTCATCTTCTGACTGTTCTCGAATCCGGGTCATCAATTCGGTTTCCAGTTGCGAGAGCAACTTGACCCGCCAGGTCCAGCGAACGGCATCTTTCAGCCAGCCGTCAGCGGCACGCCCCTGGTCTTCCACTTTCCAGAAATCAGCCACCAGTTTTTCACAGGGATGCGTTGCCTTTCGGTCTTCAGGCTCATTCTCCAGGCGGATATTTGCCTGCAGTACGCCTTCGTTGCGGCCACGGAAAATAGCCAGGGCACGGTGAGAGGGTACCGTCTTCAGGGGTTCATCGTGCTCAAAGTAATCCCGGAACTTGGCCCCTTCCTCTTCTTTTCCTTCCACTCCCCGGCTGCTGAGAATCCCATCTGACCAGAGAAAATCTCTCAGTTTGCCCAGCAGCTCCGCATTTTCACTGAAACGCTCCATCAGGATATAGCGGGCGCCTTCAAGAGCAGCTTTGACATCCGCAACCCCCTTATCAGAATCGATAAACGATTCTGCTTCCTTCTCAGGGTCCAGCTCCGGCGAGTCAAAAAGACAGTCAGCCAAAGGTTCAAGGCCTGCCTCCCGGGCAATCTGAGCCTTGGTCCGGCGCTTTGGCTTATAAGGCAGGTATAAATCTTCCAGGCGGGTTTTGGTGTCCGCCTCACGGATATCCCTTTCCAGTTCCGGCGTGAGCTTTTCCTGTTCTGAAATGCTTTTCAGAATGGTTTCCCGGCGCTCTTCGAGCTCGCGAAGGTAACGGAGTCGCTCCTCCAGCGTCCTCAGCTGAGTATCGTCCAGCCCTCCGGTCACCTCTTTACGGTAGCGGGCAATGAAGGGAACAGTCGATCCTTCATCCAGCAACTGAATCGCACTGTCGACCTGACCTGACTTTGCACCTAACTCTTCGGCTATACGCTGAGAGATACTCACCATAAATTACACTCATCATGGGAAATGGACAGCAAGACGACGGGTTGATCGGCTTTTCCGACCAGTCACAGCAATGCATCAGCAAGGCATCCTTTTTCGGGAATACCCTCCACTGACTGCCAGACTCCACAGCATAGTCAAACCATTACTGACCATCACCTTGCGGTAAATTTGACTCTGAGCCAACAGTCGGGCGGCCAGAGTAAAGCAGGCAATTATAACCAAACCTCAGGGTGCGTGAAACGCCGGCTTTTCTCTCGCTGCTTTTGTCCTTAAAAAAACAAGGGAAGCCGAAGCTTCCCTGTGAGAGTTAAAAGGTGATTTGTTTTACCGCAGAGATCAGTTCAGTGAAGGACCTGCTTCCACCAGGGCCTTGCCTTCTTCGTTGTCGGTAAACTTGACGAAGTTAGTGATAAAGCGGTCCGCCAGATCACGGGCCTTGCGATCCCACTCTTCCTTGTCTTCGTAGGTATCTTGAGGGTTGAGGATGCCATCCTCCACACCTTCCACACTCTGGGGAATGTGGAGGCCGAAGTAAGGCAGCGTTTTCGTTTCAGCCTCATCGATAGAGCCATCCAGAATGGCATCAATGATCGCCCGGGTTGCCTTAATGGAAATCCGCTCGCCAGTACCGTTCCACCCGGTGTTCACCAGATAGGCAGTCGCACCATGGGCCTCCATCTTCTTCACCAGTTCCTCTGCATATTTGGTGGGGTGCAGGGTCAGGAAAGCAGCGCCAAAACAGGATGAGAACGTAGGCGTTGGCTCAGTAATTCCCCGCTCAGTACCCGCAAGCTTGGCAGTGAAACCTGACAGGAAGTGATACTTGGTCTGCTCAGGCGTCAGCTTGGAAACGGGAGGAAGAACCCCAAAAGCATCAGCCGTAAGGAAGATCACTTTTTTGGCGTGTCCTGCCTTGGAAACCGGCTTGACGATGTTTTCAATATGCTGGATCGGATAAGAAACCCGGGTGTTTTCCGTCTTTGAGCCATCATCAAAGTCAATCTTGCCATCGGTATCCACAGTCACGTTTTCAAGCAACGCATCCCGACGGATAGCGTGGTAAATTTCCGGTTCATTTTCTTCACGCAAGTTGATGGTTTTCGCGTAACACCCACCTTCAAAGTTGAAAATACCGTCGTCATCCCAGCCATGCTCATCATCACCAATCAGGGCACGCTTTGGATCAGCAGACAGCGTTGTCTTGCCGGTACCGGACAGACCGAAGAAAATAGCGGTGTCGCCTTTTTCCCCAACGTTTGCAGAACAGTGCATAGAGGCAATCCCACGCAGTGGGAGCAGGTAGTTCATGATGGCGAACATACCTTTCTTCATCTCACCACCATACCAGGTGCCACCAATGACCTGAATTCGCTCTGTCAGGTTGAACGCAACAAAGTTTTCAGAGTTCAACCCATGCTCTTTCCAGCGGGGATTCGTGCACTGGGCGCCATTCATAACAACGAAGTCAGGGGTAAAACCCACCAGCTCATCTTCAGAAGGACGGATAAACATGTTCTTGACGAAATGTGCCTGCCAGGCCACTTCAGTGACAAACCGGACACAGAGACGAGTTTCAGGGTTGGCGCCACAGAACCCATCAATTACAAACAACCGCTTACCCGACAACTGGGTCGTCACCAGATTTTTCAAATCGGCCCAGACTTCGGTAGTAATTGCCTTGTTGTCATTTTTTCCCTGATCAGCCCACCAGATTGTGTCACGGGTGGTTTCATCCTTGACCAGGTATTTATCCTTTGGAGAACGACCAGTAAAAATACCGGTATCCACTGCCACTGCCCCCATTTCAGTGACAACCCCTTTTTCATAACCGACCAGGTCAGAGCGGGTCTCCTCTTTAAAGAGGGTTTCATAAGAAGGGTTGTAGACCACTTCCTGAACCGCGTTGATGCCGACTTCAGCCAGGGCTTCTTTTACGTTTACATGAGTCATGCAAAGTTCTCCTAAGGCTCTATGCTCAATTTATGTTTTATCTTGTTTAATTATGATAATTCTTGAGGCGCGCTATCATAGGGTATTCAGCCTGTTATTTAAATATACTGCCGGACAAATCAGGCCACACAACACCCCTCGTTGCCAATTCGTTATTGAGTCTGGTAAAAGAAGTTAATCCTTTGTCAGACGAAAAGTGTTGTCCAGGGTCAAAATTACCTCCGGGTCAAACAGAAAAACACCCTCAACCATTGACCGACAGCATCCTACCAATAAAACCAAAGTCAACCACTTTGCTTCCCTCTGGAATAGCGCTTATTTTCACACCAAGAACAAAATAAAACAAAGCTTTTCAGCAAAAAACACAACCCCCTATTAAATAAAACTGGCTTTATCAATACCTGGGCAATACTTTTTGTTTCTACACTTATTTCCACCATGGCTGCCTGTTGGACTTATGCTTTCGAGCATAAAATTCAGTAGAAAGATTAGGCCGTTCTTTCTGGATTTTAGGCCGAAATTGTCGTAAGTCCGACAGGCTGTTAGCCCCCCAAAGGAGAAGGCAAACACAGGTCGGCCCACTGGCATTGGATTATCAGTAAAACATCTTAAGGAGAGATAAGGGCAAGGGGCACCGGACAGGCCCCCTGAGAAAGTCAGAAAGCATTAATAATCAATGCAGTGATGGCTGCCTGCTGTCACCAAACAGGTTTTCAATATCGTCTGAGTCAAAGACATACCTCTGATTACAAAACTGACAGTCCATGGTAACCTGACCATCTTCAGCCAGGATGGCCTCCACTTCCTGTTTATCCAGAGTTTTTATGATTTTTTCACTTCGCTCTCTGGAACAGCTGCACTCAAAGCGAACCGGCTCCGGGTCAAACAGCCGAACCGTCTCTTCATGGAAGAGCCGGGTCAGTAATGTTTCGTGATCCAGTCCGAGCAGTTCTGAATTCTTCACTGTATCCGCCAGAGCAGTCACCCTCCCCCAGGATTCTGCCCTAACCTCTTCAGAGGGCTCAACACTGGCCGGCAAAGCCTGAAGAAGCAGTCCGGCACAAGCACCTGCACTACTGGACAACCATAATCGAGTGGGCAATTGAACGGACTGGGAAAAATAATCTTCAAGGCACTTGGACAATGATTCCCGCTCAAGGGGAACAATACCCTGGTAACGGTTCCCCTTCACCGGGTCAACGGTAATCACCAGGCTACCCTCACCCAGCAGCTCCTGAAGAGAGCCTGGATGAATGCCATCATCAAACTGAGCCACAGCCCGAAATGCTTTCTGGTCTGTACACTCAACCATTAACAGTTTCAGCGAACCATTCCCACGGGCCTGAAGGGTCAGCAACCCTTCAAATTTAAGGGTGGTACTGAGCAATACCGCTGAGGCCACCAACTCTCCCAGAAGTAACTGAATCACTTCCGGGTAGTCATGAGCTGCAAGCGCCTCGGTAAAACTGCTGTTCAGTGAGACCAGCTCGCCCCTGATATCGGTGCTGTCAAACAGAAACCGTTGCGTGATATTGTCTCTCTTACTCATTCAGACTTAATTCCAGTAGCCAGTAGAAAGCTGTTGTCACCTGCGCACGATGTCCATGGATAAAAACAACCTTCTGGCAATGCAGGCATCTGCCCTCAACGAAGGAGGGCTACAAAGATAAAACCGCGATTATAGCCACTTAGTCACCGTTTCTCACTGGTAATATCCCCGAGACTTATAACCTGTCTTCCTAAAACAGCCGGTTGGCTATACTCAGAAAATGTAATTTTCGACCAAGGGAAAGGTCATGGGTGAATCGACACTGCCACCACACTTGCGGCATCTGCAGCAGACAAAACAAAAGTTCCTCCCTGACTTTCCGGATAGAAAAGATGCCGAACCTTCCGGCGATGGCTTCCCAGCACCCTCCTCTCCTCAGAGGTCTACACCCAAAACCTTTGAGCACCATGACTACCCGCCTGTAGAGGGTAGAAAGGTTCAGCCGGGAGAACCCTTATCAAGAGTCAATACTTTGGCGTATGAAATCGAAGAACTTCATCGCGAGTACCGTAGTGTCCATGCTCAAAGGGAAAGCCTTCTGGCCCAACACGACCTCGCCGTAAGCCTGCCAACGATCAGACACCTTCTGGACAATGAAGAAGAAGCCTTTGACTTCACGGCCTTCACCATTCTTTACGTCTCTCCGGATGGAAAAATGACCAGCGTCATTCCTCCAGATAATCAGCTGAAGGCTGACCCCAAAAAAGCCAATAATCTGACAAACAGACTATTACAACAGGTGGACAAGGTAGAACAGAATTTTACCCCAACCAGAATGGCTGAACTGAAACAGAACATTCGAACCACCAGCAGAAGTCTCAGCAGGATTCAATCTGACCTGGAGGCTCTGAAAGCACCACTGCCCATCATCACCGATAAAGAGCGCCTTACCTGGCTGGACTTATTACCCGGACAAACCCCGCCATTCACAGAAACAGGCAAACCCTTTTCTGGCCCTGAACGGCACTTCCAATTTGAAACACTTCACCCTGCCGACATTCCACGGGCCAGACTCAGGGCAGATGCAGCCCTGCGGCCCTCATTGCAATTCAGGCCCCCATGGCCAGAAGAGAGCGATGAAAACCTGCCCCCCCCTCCTCCCATGACACCTCTGCCTGAAAAGCCTGAAATGAAAAATGTTGAGGTGGGTACGGATGATGAGGTCGCCATGCTCCCTCTTGGGGACGACTTGACCGACCCCGATTTCCTTCCTGAAGTTGTGCTTGCAACTGCGACTAAGGGCTTAGAAAATCCAGATATTTTTTATTCCTTCGGGCAACCTTCAGGCCCTTATCCCATGGCCTCCGTCCATGCTGGAGGCAGCGACTTGCGCATAGGCCTTGACGAAGACACCAGCCAGGCCTTTAGAGAACAGCTCAAAAACCTGGGAGCAGACAAATTCAAGAACTTTCACCGCATGGTATTGAAGAATGCGGAAGAGCGTGAAGACGCTCGCAGAGAGTGGTTCGTTACACCGGATGAGCTGGAGCATCCAGAATTCGGTGCACCCGATGGCGCATCACTCTGTTATGTAAAAAAAGGCCGTATAAAAAACAGAAACAAGCATGCGGGCACTGTCTTCATTCACGTGTTCAATCCTCGTAATCGAACCAGCCACCCTGGAAACAACACAAAAAATATGGCCATGATTCATGTTGTTCTACCCGATGGCAAACACCCGCAATACCTCGGCAACAAACGGGGATATCTTCTTGATTTAGAAAACACCTATTATGACCTGACCCTTGCGCTGCAAGCCTATAACCTCCGCATCAGGCGCCATAACCAGAAACAGCTGTATGACTATGAACAAAAGAAAAAAGAACTCCCTGAATCCAGTAAACCCGACCTTCTCCCTGAAATCCCAACTCTGAGAGTATGCGATTTCCATAAAGAGGCCTATAGGCACCCAACGTCATCCAGAGCAGAAGAAGCGCACTCTATTTTCAAAGGTATTCAAAGAGCCTGTGTTGAAATACAGTGGCAAAAAGATGCCCCCCTGACATTGAGAAGGCTTGAACTGGGAGACGGCACACAACAAACATTCTCCTCCCTGGGGATTCAGAACAAACCGGAAGGACCAACCCAACCATCAGAAAAGCCACAACCCCAGGTCAGGCCCCCTTATGTTCCAGAAATGGGTGCCCCCGGAGAGGCTGAAATACCTGAGCCATCACCCGTCATTCAGAGTGTTCCGGTGGAGGATACAGAAGCACTCCCTGATACCCATTCCGTGAATACCTTACCCTCCCACTATAAACCTGTTTTGAATTACATTTGTTTAGAAAATGGAGCCGCCCAACAGCTATTATCGGCTAACACCGATTTTGCCAAAACCTCACAAGAAACCGACAAACCTCAACAGCCCGGGCAGTCGCCAGTTGCTAAGAAAACCGGTGTTGAATGCAAGTTTAAAAAGGAGATAAAAGTATCCTCAGGAAAGGAAACAGTCCCCATCCAGTTAAGTGGATGCTTTGATAACGAGGAAATGCGCGAGTATGCTGAAAAATGCCTAGAGTCTCATTGTAAGCATTTCATAGCACAACTTAAAAAGCCCAATCCAATCAAACTCCCAACCGAAGGGCTGCAAACCGACCACATGAGGGAGATCAACCAGCAGTACGATGGGGCCATCGTTAATGCACTGAATCACCTTTATATTGACTTGGGACATACTGACTGGAAAAACAGCAACTCAAGCATAACCGTTACCATTAATGGCAATATCTGGGTTGCCAACCGTGGCAATATGCAGATTTTCCGGACCGATTGTGCTGTTTTAAAAACAACGGAAACTGCCAAAGTAGTCAATATCGGGGCAGATAACACAGCATTAGCAGTGCAAGAGGCAATGAAAAAAGCCCTTGAGCAAAGGGAATTAGACGAATCGAAAGTTTCCGAGTTCGTCAAGGTACTGCCTGCCATCACTAAAATCCCCGCGTTCGATCTGGATCGACAGACCGATGACCTTGACTCTGAACAGGACCTGGAGGACCTGGAGGACCTGCTCGAATATGACAGTGTTTTCCTTATTCAGATGGGAGAAGCGACAGGACAGCAATTCAGCAAGCAGGACGTGGCCACACTTCTCCGGAACAATATGGGTGAGTTTGATGATGAAGCAGGCTTCATCAATAAAACCGATCTCAATGGCAAGCCTTTTGACCAACATGACGTTTTTGTGAGCCTAATTGATAATCCTTTTGAGCCTTCAGAGGACGATGATGATGACGATGACGACGAAAGTGAGCCTACGGCTAGCGGCACATCATCTCCGGTCATAACCGTAGCACCAACACTGCAAGAGCTGGCCACGACAATTGCTTCTGAAAACCAACAGGAAAGAACGGTGCTTTCTGAAGATCAGCGAGTGACTCTTTCCAACCCAACGAATAAACATCACAGTCCTGAAATGGATGCCATGGAGCACCGACTGGAGCTTGATGAAAATACAGTCCAGAAGAAACTGAAGCAGGAGCTAGACGCAGCCAGGAATCAACAAAGCCACTCCCCGAAAAGAAACACTCAACAATCTTTCAAAAAGGCCAAGGACCATGCTGAACATATTGAGAGTTTTGGAGAGGCTGAGGCTGTTCCCTTCTATTTTGATGGTCAACAAGCAGTCAGAGTTGATTACGAGACAACCGGTCTTTCAGGCACAGGCTATGCCGAATCCATTGGGGAAAGAGAATCCATGGAGGATGCTCATATTTCAGAGGCATTCACCGTAAGAATGGGATCAAGTGAAGTCGAAGTGTCCATTACCGGCGTTTTTGACGGGCATGGTGGCAGGGAATGCGCTACTTACGCCAGCCAACGTATCACCGAACACCTTAAGAGGCGGCTGGCACAATTCAACACGCAGGGTGCCACCGATACCGGCATCTGGAACGCCCTGAAAATAGCCCTTGTTGATCTGGACCGTGAAATGACAGCTGCGGGAATAACGTCAGGCTCTACAGCCAATATTGCCCTGAGAATCAATGATGACCTCTGGATTGCTAACCTGGGTGACTCCCGGGCCATTTTGGTCAACGAAGACGGAACGGTTATTCAAGTCAGTGAAGACAGTGACCTTGCCAACCAAAAGTATGCAGCATCAGCAACAAAGCGGAAAGGCCTGTTAGCCCAAAACAGGTTGTGGACTGAAGAAGGGTGGAATCTGGCTGTTCCAAGGGCTTTAGGTGACCAGAGCTTTCCTGGTGTTTCAGCTCGCCCCAAAATCACCAAAATCCCCATCAAGGGTTTCACAGGTTGCCTGGTGCAAACCTGTGACGGCATTCCCGAAGTCGCCACAACAAACGACATCGGTGAAACCGCCTGCGCAAGTTATCTCAAAGGGGATTCCCCTCATTTCACCGCAGCCAAGCTGGTTTCAAGGGCCTATTACGCTGGATCACTGGACAACCTTTCAGCGGTTGTTACCCACCTGGGGGAAAGGAAGAAAACAGGCGGACAGCCTCAACGGGAAAACGTTGAGCCCCCCCCCAAAGCACCGTTTCAACCGAAGCCGTCACCAGACCTCCCTCCACCGCCGCCACCTGAGGATAGCGAACCATTAAACCCGACTCCTGAGGTGAATAATGGGGACACTGATGACAACTTACCACCACCGACTAACGATGCAGTGATCGAGACGCTTTTAAGTCAATCCAGACCCGATACGGTTAATTTTAATTTTGGTCCTTCACATAACGCCCGAAGAGCGATGCTGGCCAGAATTCTTTTAAATCACCATCTTCAGCAGAATACGCGCGGCGCTTCCGAGATCAGTGAGGACACCAGAAACTGGCTGGAAGTTGTCATTGCTTCCACTGTTGGAAGAGAGTGCTCAAACTGCAACTCTGTCAATATCCATTCGGCAGCAGAGCGATCCAGCTTTGCATTGAAACAGCTTTTATCCCAGTACAGGCATATCCCCGAAGCAACTGCCCGTCAGATCACAGAAGCGGCTGCAGGTGTTGAATCCACAGAGCCTGCGGCTGCACTGCTCATGGACATCATGGACGACGTTGAAACCCTGGAGTCTCTGAGATTCAATATCTCATTCGATGTGACATCTCTTAAATGTTATCGCAAAACGGACAACAAAGGTGTTCAAAAAAACATCTGCCGAGTCTGTAAAGAGTACGTTGAGTATCTACAAACCCAATCCTGCCTGAGAGGAGCCCGCCCTCTTTATAAGCAACCATCAACTCCTTTTAAGCTACTCCCCGAAGGCGCTACTGGCATCAAGCCTCAGTACAGTCAGGAGGCAATAACGCTTCTGGAGCAGAGCCCGTCTATCTATTCAGACTGTGTTAACGCCCTGCCTCGCGATAGCCAACTGAAAGCTTTATTCGATTGGGAGGGGTAAAGATAAGAAACGATTACTTTTCTGCATCAAAGACCATCTGATCCAGCCCCTGCTCCAGGAGCCGGATCAGCTCACCCGTGTTAAGGCATTCTCTAAGTCGCTGAATAAAGGTCTCATCCAGTAACCTTCGAGCCAGGCAGGCAAAAATCTTCATAGGATCGTCATTGCCTATGGATTCTGAGACACCTGGCTTTTTCACGGCTAATAGAAAAACCGTGTCCACCGGTTTTTCATCCACAGCCTGCCAGTCAATGGGATTTTTTAAACGGGCAATGCCAATAGAGTCACAGGTCACTGAGTCTGATTTACAATGGGGGATGGCAATACCTGCCCCCAGCCCTGTGGAGTACATTCGTTCCCGCTCCCAAATGGCATCCTCAATGGGGCGGCAATCCATTATCCGGCCATCGAGATCAAGAGCATCGACGATCGCCTTGATCACTTCCTCTTTGGTCAAGGCATCCAGATCCATCAAAATAATGTTTTCATCAAAGGTTGGGCGAGCCCTGGCGTCAAAACGGAATGCGGCCAATGACCGGTCCACATCCCTGATATTTTCACAAGCCATGACCTGTCCCAGCAGCTTCCCGCATGAGCTGGAGTCCAGTCGACTGATGCGCTCTTTTACTTTGGGAATATCAATAACTGGCACGCTCACTTCATCAACCCCCAACCCCAGCAACAGCGGCAACACCCTTACGTCTGCGGCCATATCACCGCATATGCCAATCCAGCGGTTATTCTTGTGGGCATCCGCCACCAGTTGGTTCAGCATTCTGATAAAAGAAGGGTGTAGATAGCTGTATAACGCGCTCACTCTCTCATTGCCACGATCAGCGGCAACAAAATACTGAGTCAGATCATTAGTTCCAATACTGAAGAAATCCACATAACTGGAGAGCTGATCAATGATAAAAACACAGGAAGGCACTTCGATCATCACACCAAACTCAACACTTCCGGCCTGTTTACTCTGTCTTTCCAGTTCACCCTGAACTTCTTCAATTTTACGCCGCACCCAGAGCACTTCGTCTACCGTGGCCACCATTGGCACAAGCAGTTTCACAGAACCCGCTGATGCGGCCTGGAGGATCGCACTGAGCTGCTTTTTTATGCCCTCCTCAAACCGGGGATACAAGCGAACAGCCCGGTCACCCAGAAAGGGGTTCCGCTCCTCTGTAAATGGCATAAATGCCGGAGGCTTGTCAGCCCCGAAGTCTACGGTTCTGAAAATAACAGGCCGGTCACCCGCTGTCTCAACAACACGCAGATAAACCTCAAGCTGCTCTTGCTCAGAAGGAAATTCGCTTCGGTTCATGAATAACATTTCAGTTCGAAATAAACCGATGCTATCTGCTCCCTGAGAAAATGCAGTACTGGCATCATCCCCCCCTGCAATGTTGCCACCCACCTCTATGGATACCGAATCGCAGGTCGTTACCCGTCGTCCTGTATAAGAAAGAAAGCGTTCATTCTGCTTCAGCAACTTCCGTCGTTCCTGCTGGTAATATCGCATCACAGGCTCTTCCGGGTTTGCAACAAGCAATCCCAGCCCTGCATCCAGAACAACCTCACAGGCACGCTCCATAAGCTCCCTGGCACCCTCAACACCAACAACCACAGGAATCCCACGGGCCTTGGCCAGCAATACAGTATGCGAAGCCTTTCCCCCGGACTGCAGCACCAATCCTTTAAGGCAATGTTTATCCAGGGACAGAAACTGACCTGGCGTCAGGTTATCCGCAAGACAGATGCTGTTCTTGGCCAATACATCGGGGCTGTACAATTTACCGCTTCCATAAGACAGCCGAAGCACCTGGTCACATAAATCCCGGATATCCACCACTCGATCACGAAGGTAGCTGCTTTCTCCGCTGGCAAGCACCTGAGTAAAGTGCTCCAGCGTTGCTTCAATACTTTCCGCAACGGATAAACCATTATCAATATGACCAATCAGCCGTGAGCGAAAGTCAGAGTCTCCTGACAAAGCCAGGTGCGCGTTCAACACCTCTCTTTCAGCGATCAGCTCTGCACCGTCCACTGCTACATGCAATTGTTGCTGAACCTGTTCCAGGGCACCCAGCAGGCGCAGCCTTTCTCCTGTAACCCCGGAATAAACCGGCCGGTCATCACCGGGCAGGAAACGATACTCCTTTAGCCATATCGGGGCCCCCTGTGCCCACCCCTCACCGACACCCTGACCGTAACAGGCATCAAGACTCTGATGCCTGAGAGAAGGAGGCAGCCAGCAATCCCTTTCAGCATCGGTCCCGGTTTCCTCATCAACAGGCAACTCATTCACCAGGAAGTGCCTGAGCCTGGCAAGTGCTTCAGACGCTCCAGAACCTTCCGCTACAACGGAACAGACATCCTGATAACAAACATCCGCTGCCACCAGAGACAGCACACTCTTGGCATTGGCCTCTCTTCCATTTCGTAAATTACGCAGAGTAATATCCGCTCCAAACACCTGGGCTTTCCTGACCAGACTGGTAGCAGGACGAGCATGCAGACCGTTGGTAAGCTCACAGGTGAAATGGAATTCCTTGAGACTCATACCTGTGACTTCCTCAAACAGTCCGCCCTCCCTGAAAAAGTAGAACCTCTGGAGCGCTGTTCTCTATGAAGCATAAACACCAAGGAAAGGAGGTACCGGAAAGAAATAACTAGCCCAACTGGGCCATCACGGCTTCAGGGTTCCTGATGGCTTCAGCCACCGGAACTTTTATAGACCTCAGACTGGAAAAGCGATATTCATCCTCAATAGCAATATCTACAGCAAAAATTGCCACATCAGCCGCCGCCACATCACTGGCCGTGATGGGGTTCTCAATACCCATCGCGCCCTGGGTTTCAACCTTAATGTCATAACCATGGGCCGCAGCAGCATCCGCCAGCTTTTCTGCAGCCATATAGGTATGAGCAATACCGGTTGGACAGGCTGTTACAGCAACAATCTTCATTCTCTATACTCCTCTGGACTGGCGAGTACCCCAACCCCAAGGCCATCACCTACTGCCACCCATTATGAATTGACTCAATCACTGGTTGAGTTGCGGGTTTTTTATGGGTTAACGAGGGTAAGGCTAGTACTAATCCTGACTTTTGGGAGCTATTCAAAAAGAAAGATAAGGTTATGACTGAAAATCAGTAAGATCGTTTAAACGTAAAAATGCGGACTTACACGGCCAAAGCCCGCAAGGATTACTGCAAGCCAGGGACTGGAAAGCTTCTAAGGTGGGCTCTACCGGTCCACTTTCCAGTGATCCGGTACCACAAACTCCAGACTGTCTAGAAGCTGACCAGTAGCCCCAAGTACCCGATACCGAGCGTAGGCTTCCTGGTAGATCGCCGATGTCAAGCTGTTGCTGGACTGAAACAGTTCATTTTCACTGTCCAGCAGATCCAGAAGGGTTCTTTTTCCAATGTTGAACTGTTCCCGGTAGGCATCAACGGTTTCCCGGCTGGCCTCTTCATGCACCAGCAGGTATTCCCTCTGTTCTCCCGTAAAGCGCAGAGCCGCCCAGGCAATCCGCAAACGCTCTTCCACATCCCTGGCCACCCGTGCCCTGCGTGAACGGCTTTCTTCTGCCTGATAGGCGCTCTCCTGAATTCTGGATTTATCCCCCCCTCCACTGAACAGGTTATACCGAAGACGAACCATCGCAGAGCTGTCCATGTAAGCACCCAACTGACCATCCGCATTGTGCTTCC
Organism: Endozoicomonas sp. Z74; assembly: GCF_057680865.1. Taxonomy (NCBI): domain Bacteria; kingdom Pseudomonadati; phylum Pseudomonadota; class Gammaproteobacteria; order Oceanospirillales; family Endozoicomonadaceae; genus Endozoicomonas; species Endozoicomonas sp. Z74. The sequence continues at coordinate 26,591 of NZ_JBLYZI010000006.1, read as the reverse complement.
AGCTGCGATCAACTTCAGCATCCAGGGTTGGCAGATAACTGCTTTTCAATGAGGAATAGAGGTATTCGGCCGACTCTATATCAAGATCCGCCGCTTTAAGGCTGGGGTGCTCTTTCAAGGCCAGATTAATGGCATCTTTTAGGTCTTCAGGAAGTTGCAGCTGGCTGTAGCCTGGATGTTCCAGATCTTTAGCCTCTGCTCCTACCAAAGCCTGGTATTCACTTAATGCATCCTGCAGATTATTCCGGGCACTTACCAGATTGGCGCTGGCCCTGGCTCTCCTCCCTTCCACCTGAATCAGGTCCGAACTTCTGGCCACCCCCTGCCGAGTTCTCTGTTCAATCTGCAGGAATATTTCATCATGAATCTGAAGGTTTTCCTCAGCCAGCTCCACCAGGTCACTTCTCTCAAGCACTTTCAAATAAACATTGATGATTTTCAGCGCCAGCTCTTCCAGTGTTGAAAACAACCGCCACTGTTCAGCCTGACTGTTCTTTTTGGCTTCCCTGACACTGTTCAGGGTATTAAACCCTGCAAAAAGGCTCTGTTTGATGGAGAAAGAGGCCTCTTTGCGGGTGTATGTGTGCTTGTCATCCTCTGCATCACTGGGCGTGTCTTTGCTCTGCCCCCCAATGGCCGCTGCAACATCCAGGCTCGGCCAGAAACCCGCCTTGGCCTTGCCAATGGCTTCCTGCCGGGCTTTCAGTCGGTTCAAAGCTACCTTCGCCTGAGGGTTCGCCAGCAAGGCATCCCCCAGTACTTCCTCCAGAGACTCTGCTTTCGCCTCAATATTCCATGTAAGCCAACCTGCCATTACTCCAGTCAGCAGAAATAAAAATCGGTTCATGGTCTTCCCTGTGCACAGTATACGGAGCGTTATTAGAGGGTTACATCGCCCGGAATTAATGAGACTTTATAGAAGCTTTTAAAATTCCTTCCCCTCTCTCCCTCAGGATTTCTGGTCAGCAATGTCCAAATTATGATAAAAAAGCAGGATATGCGATCCAGGTATCCGGTTGAATGATCGAGAGCGGGTCGAAAAGAAAAAGGTGGCGGCGAACCACCTTCTGCTTTTGCTTTGGATTGCCAGGGGGACGACATGCAAGAAGATGATAAAGACTTCAAAGTCATGATCATCGACGACAGTAAAACCATACGCCGAACGGCTGAAACGCTTTTAAAAAAAGCGGGGTGTAATGTAGTGACGGCCACTGACGGGTTTGATGCCCTGGCCAAGATTGCAGAATCAGAACCTGATATCATCTTTGTTGATATCATGATGCCTCGTCTGGATGGCTATCAGACCTGTGCCCTGATTAAGAACAATAGCGTATTCAAGGGGATCCCCGTTATTATGCTGTCCAGCAAGGATGGACTGTTTGACAGGGCAAAAGGCAGGATTGCCGGTTCTGATTATTATCTCACCAAACCCTTCAGCCGTGATGAATTGTTTGGTGCAATCCGTGACCATTGTCCTGACTATGCCCTGGCCGTTTAGAAGCGGATGGGGATTATTACAGTCATGATTTTAAATGATAAACCTGTTCTGGGTGCCGGTTCATGGCCTGCAGAACCAACGGCACCAGGGGGAATTTATGGCCAGAATACTCATTGTTGACGACTCACCGACGGAACTCTATCAACTGAGCGCCATGCTGGAAAAGCACGGTCACACTGTATTGACGGCAGACAACGGCGCTGATGGCGTGGCTCTTTGCAGGGACGAAAAGCCCGATGCCGTTCTCATGGACATCGTGATGCCCGGCCTGAATGGTTTCCAGGCCACCCGACAGTTGACCAAAGACAACACCACCAGCGATATTCCAGTTATCATTGTCACCACTAAAGACCAGGAAACAGACCGGGTATGGGGAATGCGCCAGGGGGCTAAAAACTATCTGACCAAACCCATCAAGGAAGACACACTTCTGGAAACGCTGAACGGCGTACTGGATGAGGTAGCCGCCTGAACCGGAGAAATACCCCGGTTTGGGTCCCATTGAAACCGATACCCTAGTCAGTAGAGCCCCATTCACAAGGGTCTTCGAGGACTGGATCAGGACAGGCTTTCAGATGGCTTTACATCCGGCCAGGGCTGCGGGCAACCGGAAGGACAAGGAGCACAATGACAAACGCCGTACACCCCTTCGAATATCTCGAAGCACTGGAGCAGAGCGCCTCGCTCTATAGTGCCCGGATACCGGACGCGCAAACAGACACCGCCAGTTGGAACGGAGTCTGTTTTATGCTGGGCAGCCAGCATCTTATGGTGCAGGTGGGTGATATATCTGAAATACTCCCTGTTCCCCAAACAACACCTCTTCCTGGTGTTAAGCGATGGGCCAAAGGAATAGCCAATGTTCGTGGGCGCCTGATTCCGATCGTGGATCTGGGAGAGTTTCTGGGCAACAGCCGTAAAACTCAGGGTAATACCAGCCGTATCCTGGTAGTAGAGAGAAAAGATCTGTCCGTAGGGCTGGTCGTTGATGAAGTTCAGGGAATGATGCAGTTTTCAAACAACAGTTTCAGCGAGGAGCTTCCGGCAGCCCTGCCAGACAGTCTCCATCCTTATACTCAAGGCTGTTACTCACAAGACGCTTATCTACAAGACAAAAAGTATGTGGTGTTCAGTATTGAACAGCTCATTTCCCATGAGCGTTTTCTAACAGCCGCCAGCGAATAGTAATTGAACAGGGTATTGATTTCAGATCAGGAAATCGGGGAATAAACCATGAAAGGCAAGCAAACGAAAAGGGAACAGGGAGGCAAGGCAAACCGGGCCACCATCGCCTCGATCATACTGCTGATACTGTCCCTGTCCGTCATGACCGGTGCATTTGTTTACAATGACCAGCAGTCAGAGCTCAATAAATCACACCTGACCGATGCCGGTGAGCTGAGGGTACTCTCCCAGCAAATCGCCAAAAACGCCTCTGAGGCGGCATCCGGTAAGGAAGAAGCCTTTCCCCTGCTGAAAGAAGCCACCTCCCTGTTTGGCCAGCACATCAGCTCATTGAGTAATGCCAGGCTCTCGGTGCTGCCCTTTGTTGATACCACCACCAGCCCGGCGGCCCGGCAGATAGAATCCCTGAACGCCGCCTGGTCGGAAATGAAAATTGAAACCGACAGTATTCTCTCTGCCGAAGACACGGTTCTCTCCCTTCATGATGTAGCCAGTACCCTGAGCGAAACCATTCCCCAGCTGCAGATTGAATACGATGAAGTGGTAGAAATCCTCCTGGAAAACAACGCTCCCTCTGATCAGATTGCCATGGCCCAGCGTCAACCCTGGCTGGCGGAGCGGATCATCCGGAGTGTCGCCAAAGTTCTGGAAGGGGGCGAAGACTCCATTATGGCGGCGGACAGTTTTGGCCGTGACGCCAAGCTCTTTGGTCGGGTATTGAGCGGCATGCTGGAAGGCAACGTAGCTATGCGCATCAGTCAGGTGACCGATGACGAGGCCATTGACCGCCTGGTTGAAATCTCCGACCTGTTTGAATTCGTCGACGGCAGTGTTGATGAAATTCTGGAAACGTCTCCGGAACTGTTCCAGGTTCGTGCCGCTTCCGACACCATTTTCACCGATTCCCAGCAGTTGCTGCAGCAAACCTCGGTTCTGGCCAATACCTTTGAGTCCTCAACCCAGATACGAAAAGTCCTTGAGCTGGTTACCCTGGTTTCCGGTGCGCTGGCGATTCTGTCGCTGGTGCTGATCGCATTCTCCATTATCAACGAAACCCGCCGCCGCCTTGAGGAGACCCGCGCTGAAAGTGAAGCCCGGGAAGCAGAGAATGCCGCCAACCAGAAAGCAATCTTGAGACTGTTGGATGAGATGGGCGACCTGGGTGACGGTGACCTTACCGTTTCTGCCAGTGTGACCGAAGACTTTACCGGCGCCATAGCGGATTCCTATAACTTCTCTATTGAACAGCTCCGGCTGCTGGTCAACACCATTAACCAGACCGCCGTGGCCGTAGACACCGCAGCCCAGGAAACCCAGTCCACCGCAAGACTGCTGGCAGAGGCTTCAGAGCACCAGGCCCAGGAAATCGGTGCCGCTACCCAGTCGGTCAATGATATGGCGGGGTCCATCGACCGGGTATCCTCAAACGCCTCGGATTCAGCCCAGGTGGCCGAACGTTCGGTACAAATTGCCGCCAATGGTGGGCTGGTGGTACGAAACACCATTGAGGGTATGACTACCATTCGCGAACAGATCCAGGATACCTCCAAGCGACTGAAGCGCCTGGGTGAATCTTCCCAGGAAATCGGTGACATCATCTCCCTGATCAACGAAATCGCCGACCAGACCAACATCCTCTCCCTGAACGCCGCTATCCAGGCCTCCATGGCCGGTGAGGCCGGCCGGGGATTTGCCGTGGTCGCGGACGAAGTTCAGCGTCTGGCTGAACGGGTCTCTGCAGCCACCAAGCAGATTGAGGCACTGGTCTCCACCATCCAGACCGACACCAACGAAGCGGTTATCTCCATGGAGCAAACCACCTCAGAAGTAGTTCATGGTGCCAGACTGGCCCAGGACGCCGGTGTGGCACTGGAAGAAATTGAGCAGGTCTCCAACAACCTGGCGGGGCTGATTCGCAATATTTCCGAAACCACCCGGGAACAATCCCAGTCGGCGTCGCAGATTTCCAACCGTATGACCACCATTCGGGATATCACCATCCAGACCTCCTCAGGTACCGAAGCCACCGCCCGGTCAATCGGTGACCTGGCTGGTATGGCGGTTGAAATGCGTCAGTCGGTCTCCGGCTTCAAACTGCCTGAAACCACTGAGTCCTGACATCGGAAGATACGCAAAGCATGGGAATGAAAACGGGAGTTCGGCATGACTGAACAACGTGATTACATCGGTCTGGACTGGGTGATCGGGGAAATCGAAAAAACCCTGACCGATGCCCGTCAGCATCTGGAGCGTTATGCCGAGTCCCCCGCAGACGAAGGACACCTGAACCAGTGCCGGGGGCAGCTTCAGCAGATTCACAGTACGTTGAAAGTACTGAGGCAAAAAGGCGCCCGGTTGTTGACCGGGGAGATGCTGGTATTGCTGGACAACCTGCTGACCCAGCAAAAAAGCGGTCAATCCATGGAGCAGCTCCAGGACCATCTGGTCATGCTGATGCAAGGAATGCTGCAACTGCCCGGGTACCTGGCCCATACATCAAGATCCGGAACCGACAACCCGGCACTGCTGAAAACCCTGCTCCGGGAGATGCGGGCGCTCAGGGGTAAACACGCCCTGACGGATATGGACTTCTTCACCCCCAATATTGCCAACCCCATTGCTGCCATTCCCCCGGAACAGCTGGGCAAATTAAAAAACAGCGGCTTTGCGCCTCTTGTTCGGAAAATCCGGCAGAAATACCAGCTTTGCCTGGCCGGCGTGCTCAGGGACAGTAACCGCGATAATCAGCTGATAGTCATCGGGAAAATTTTTGCAAAGCTTCAGAACCTCTGTTGGGGCTCCCCGATATCGCCACTCTGGGATGCCGCCACAGCACTGTCTGAAGGGCTGAGGGAAGGCTCCATTCCCGTTGACAGCCATGCCATCACTTTACTTCGGGAAATGGATCACCAGCTGAAACAGCTGGCGGAAAAAGGCGTTAATGGACTCAACGACCTGCCTCAGGAGGACCTGCTGAGGGAAATCCTTTACCGGATTGCCAAAGCCAGCAGCGATAACAACCTGATCGTTTCACTGAAGCACCGGTACTCCCTTGAAAAAGCTCTGGTTCCCCCACCTGCCACCACTGGTAATTTACTGAGTTACGATGCCGCCGCACCGGTGGTGCAGGCCATCAAGGAGGAGCTGAGTGCCATTAAGGATACCCTCGACCTCTTCCTGCTTAACCCGAAATCTAACCAGGCCAGGCTGCAGGAGCAGTTGCCCGTCTGCCAGAAAATTGCCGACACCCTGAGCATGCTGGGCCAGAACAACCTTCGCAGCATTATGCTGGCCCAGCAACAGGCACTTCAGGGAATACTGCATAATCCCCGGGAGGGCGATGAGATTGGTAACCAGCTGATCGATGTTGCCGCCAAGATGCTGGATATAGAAGCTGGCCTGAACCAGTACATGGGCTTGAGCCGCCCCGTTGTCAAAGACCAGACCATATCGCCACAGATGAGCGATATCCATCAGACGGTCATTCATGAAGCGCGCCAGAACCTGGAACAGGCCAAAGGCTCGGTGATGGACTACCTGGGCAATGAGCACAATCAGGAGTTTCTGGCAAAACTGCCTCCTCTGATGCAAACCATCCAGGGTGGGCTGGCCATCATTCCCCTGACCCGTGTTGCGGAACTGGTGAGCCAGTGTGCCCGACATGTCCAGAATCAGTGGCTGGGAAAAAACACCAAACCCAGCCTTGAAGAGCTGGAAGCCCTTGCGGACACCCTTGCAAGCATCGAGTTCTATCTGGAGCAGCTCAGCTGCGGAGCCTCTGCAGAAACTGAAAAAGTACTGGACATTACTCAACAGAGCCTTGAGAAACTTCAGCAAGGGCAGCCGGTACTGGCGTCACCGCCAGTTTCACAGACAACAGAAGACGCCGAGCCCCTCTTCGTATTGGAACGGGAGGGCAAACCGGAGCCCGGCCCTGACAGTGACACCCTGGAATTCCATTACGAAAGTCTGGATGCAGGCTCTCTGGGGGAAGAGAAGCCTGAATCCGAAAGCACTGATTATGGTTCCACCATTGAGTACGTCCCTGTCACTCTTCCTGAAGAGGCCAGAACCCGGAAGACAGAGTCAGACACAGGCAGTGCTGAAGAACCCCGGCTGAAAGAGGAAGTTCAGTCTGAAGAACCGCCCTTTGAGCCGGTGCTGCTGGAAGACCAGCTAATACCAGAAGTTCCAACTTCTGTTGCCGTCGAGCCGGTTATCGAGGCGGATGTCGAGCCAGCTCCCGAACCCGCCCAAAATGTAGCGATAAGCCCCATTACTGTCCATGAGACAGAAGAGGATGAGGATCTTCATGCCATCTTTGCGGAAGAAGCGGCTGACGTTCAGGATCAGCTTGAATCCAGCTTCACGCTTCTGCGCCAGGACACAGCCAACCTTATTTATCTGAATGATGTTCGAAGAGCCTTTCACACATTAAAAGGCAGTGGGCGCATGATTGGCGCCGATGTCATTGGTGAGTTGGCCTGGTCCATAGAAAATATGCTGAACCAGGCCATTGATGGCTCCATCAACCTGTCGGATCCAGTGATGGACCTGCTCGCTGAAAGCATTGAGATAATGCCGGAGCTAGTGAATGATTTTGCCAGTGACAGCCAGCAACTGACACCGGAAGTCCTGCTCTGTATGGAAAAGGCCGACGCACTGGGTAAAGGCATCAGCTTTGTCGCTGAAGTCCCTGAAGAGCAGGTGAACAGTGCCGCCGAAGAACCCGCCATGCTGTTCGGCCAGGTGGACGAGAGCAAGGAACGCCCTGAAGAGCCGGTTGCAGCCCCCTCCGAAGACGCGCCCAGGCAAGCAGAAAAAACCTCCAGTGCAAGCCTGGCAGAGGAAACCCCGGAAGAGCCGGGAATAGACCCACAGCTGCTGGAAGTCTTTGAAAGTGAGGCTAAAGGACACCTCAGCGTTGTCAAAGCCTTTATTGAAAGTTCCTACTGCCTCGGCAGCAATCTTCAGATCAGCGACCAGGTTCAGCGGGCACTCCATACCCTCAAGGGCAGTGCCTATATGGCAGAGATCACGCCCCTGGCTGACTGGATCGCCGCCATTGAGAAGACCGTCAAGGCTTTCCGGACCCACCTGATTCCAGCGGATAATCAGGTGATCAGTATGCTGGAGCAGAGTGTTGACCTGATTGAAAAGGCGCTGGTACAGCTGAAGACACCGCCCCACATCATCTCCCTGAAAGTGGACAGCTTCCTGAACTGGCTCAAGGCACTTCATGATGAACTGCTGAGCCGCATTCTCACGGAAGAAGAAACCCAGGAGCAACAACCGGTAGGGCAGCAGGCAGCTCTGTTCCTTGCCAGCGATCTCGACCTGTTACTGGATGCCGTCAGTTATCTGGATAAGTGGGTAGACGCCATTCCTGTTGAGGAACTGGACCGGTTCAAGTTCGAACTGAGGGTGCTCGCGGAAAACGCCACAGAAGCCCAGCTTCACCCTATGGCTGAACTCTGTGATGTACTGCTGGATGTCTGTGTCTACCTGGACAAGCACGCAACAGTTCTGCCAGAAGCACTGGCGACCCCATTCACCGAAGGCTTCGAGGCCCTGGTGGAAATGATGAACCAGGTGGCTTCACAGCAAACCCCTGAATCGCCCCAAAAGGTGTTCAGCGCTCTTCGTGAAGCCCTGGAAACCCTTCTTCAGGACAGTCCCTCTGCAGAGCAGGACTCCGATTTTGATGAAGAGATTATCCTGGAATCGGATCAATCTGAACCGGAAATGATTCTGGAAGCCTGTGATGAGCAGGCGTTTGAGGAAGAGGAAATCATTCTTGAGTCCTCTACTCAACCCGTGTCCGTGGAATCACTTGCTCCAGAAGCGCCCGCAACCCAACCAGAGCCCGCTATTCCCGAGCCCTCTATTCTGGTGGAAGAGCATTTGGACCAGGATCTTCTCCACCTGTTCCTGGAGGAAGCTTTTGACCTGGTGGAAGATTCGGCACAGGCTCTGGAAAACTGGCTGAAAGCGCCTGCTAATCTGGATCCTGTCAATGAACTCCAACGTCATCTGCACACCCTGAAAGGCGGTGCCATGATGGCGGAGCTTCATGAACTGGGACAACTGAGTCATAGGCTGGAAGACGTCTACGAGTCCATCACGACCCATAGGTGCCCACCGGATGATGCCCCCCTGGCCCTGATTCAGAAAACCCACGACACCATTGAGTCAGCACTCAAGGCTCTCAGCACCGACCAGCCCGTTCCTGACTTCAGTGTGATGCTTGAAGAGCTGAAAAACTGGCAGGGGCGTCTTGCCGGTAAGGCTTCGACTCCGCCGACCGCTTCCTTCGAAGAGCCCCAGGTCGAGACACTGCCTGATTATCTGGGCAAGGCTACACCAGAAGGGCAAAAAGCCCCTGTTACTGGCGATACAGCGAAGGGAGAAAAAACCGGCGACAAAGCCTCTACCGAGAAGGTATTCCCTGAATGGCTGCCCTCTCGCAGCATCAAGCCCCTTTCATCCAGAACGCTTTCTTCGGGCACACTCACCTCAGCGGTTACCCCTAAAGCATCGCCTGCTCTTAAGGCTTCAACTGCCGGTCAGTCAGGTGCACAACACCAGAACAGTGAAATGGTCAGAGTCCCCTCTGACCTGCTGGAAACCCTGATCAACCTGGCGGGTGAAGCCAGCATTAACCGCTCCCGGATTGAACAGCACACTGCGGATGCCGTTAAAACGCTGGATGAAATGAACACCACCATCATCCGGGTAAAAGAGCAGCTGCGCCGACTGGACATTGAGACCCAGACCCAGATTCTGTCCCGTCACCAGGGAGACCTTGGGGAAAACCCCGATTTTGACCCCCTGGAAATGGACCAGTATTCAGAGCTGACCCAGTTATCCCACTCCCTGGTTGAGTCTGCTTCCGACCTTATGGACCTTCGTGAAGCATTGCAGGAAAAAAGCAGGGACACGGAATCCCTTCTCCTGCAGCAGTCGCGAACTCAGATTGAACTCCAGGAACAGTTAATGAAAGCCCGTATGGTGTCTTTCAGCCGACTGGTACCCAGGCTGCGTAAAATTGTCCGCCAGGTGTCTTCTGATCTGGATAAACCCGTTGAACTGGTGGTAACCAACGCAGAAGGTGAGATGGACCGTACCATGCTCGAGCGTATTCTTGCTCCTCTTGAGCACATGCTGCGTAATGCCATCAGCCACGGTATTGAAGACTCTGCAGAAGAGCGCCTGAAGCTTGGCAAACCCGAACAGGGCCAAATAGAACTGTCCATCAGCCGGGACGGTGCCGATGTACTGGTTGATCTCTCAGACGACGGTCGTGGCATTAACACCGAGGCCGTTAAGGTCAAAGCACTGGAACAGAATCTGATTTCGCCGGACACCCAGATCAGTGACCAGGATGCCATCGGGCTCATTATGGAATCCGGCTTCAGCACCGCCGACCATGTCTCTCATATTTCCGGGCGTGGTGTCGGACTGGATGTGGTCAATAGCGAAGTCCATCAGCTCGGTGGCAGCATTCAGATTCATTCCGAGGCCGATAAAGGCACCCGTTTTTCTTTGCGGTTACCTTTCACTCTATCCATCAACCGGGCGCTGATGGTGGAAGTGGGCAGCAGCCTCTATGCACTGCCCATGCACGCCATTGATGGCATTTCCATGATTTCCGCCTCTTTGCTGAAGGACTGCTATGAAAGTGGATCCCCACTGGTCTATGGCAATGGCACTGAGCACCAGGTCATCTACATGGGACAGCTTTTGAACTCTGGCACTCCACGATTTGCCGATGAACAATGCCCCGTGGTACTGGTTCAGCGTGGCAGCGAAAACCTGGCGGTACAGGTAGATAGCATTATTGGCAGCAGAGAGATCATCACCAAGAGCCTCGGCATTCAGTTTGCCGGACTGGCCGGCGTGAACGGCGCAACCATCCTGGGTGATGGCCGGGTGGTGGTGATTATTGACCCAGCCGCCCTTTATCGCAAATACCAGATCTCAACACCGGACAGCACTGAAAAAGTAGAACTGGATGCCATCGAGCAGGCCACACGGGTTCTGGTGGTGGACGACTCAGTCACGGTACGAAAAGTCACCAGTCGTCTTCTCGTTCGCCAGGGTTACGAAGTCAGTGCTGCCCGAGATGGTGTGGAAGCAATGAATCAGCTGTCGGAACAGAGGCCCGATATTATCCTGCTGGATATCGAAATGCCTAAAATGGATGGATTTGAGGTAGCCAGTGCCATTCGAAATGACCCGGAACTGAAGGATATGCCCATTATCATGATTACCTCACGGACCGGTGAAAAACATCGTAACAGGGCATTTGGACTGGGGGTTAACGAATACATCGGCAAACCTTTCCAGGAAGGACTGCTACTGGAAACCATTGAAAAGCTGATCACAGTCGAGCAGCCTTAAGCCTATAAAACCGGGGCTCCAGAGCCCCGCGAACCGTAAAATGATTGAGAGGTAAGCATGCCTGGCATCCCATCGATTTCATCCATTCTGGTGCCTATGCAGCAGAGGCCTCTGCTGCTGCCAACCGCCTGTATTGCAGAAGTGCAGGATTACAGTCGCCCTGAAGACAATTATTCAGAAACGGACTGGCTGCTTGGGGATGTTTTATGGCGGGGACAGAAGATTCCGGTGGTTTCTTTTGAGCGAATGAATCAGGGTCGGTTTGCTGAATTTTCTGCCTCCAATCGCATCGCGATTATGAACCGGACCACCAAAAGTGAGCTCCTTCCCTTTTACGCTATGGTTATCCAGGGCATACCACAGCCACTGACCCTGATGAGAGAAGAGGTCCGGAATTCTGCAGAGGAGCCCGGCCCTATGGAAAAACACCGGGTGATGATGAGGGATATCCCCGCCTCCATTCCGGATCTGGCAACTCTGGAGCAACTCCTGGAAGAGACCATCACTGAGGTGGCTCCTGTGGCTCAATAACCGGTTTGGTAGCCCGCGAGAAAAGGGTTAGTAGCAACTTCTCCCCACCAGATTTAGTCCTGATTAAAGTGCTGGTTGATGGCAATGGTTGTTGCTCTTTACTGGTACCAGGCTGAGCCCAGTCAACGGGTGTAACTTCAGCCACCGTTCGCATTTTGGCTTTTTTCCCTCTGGGTTTTGGCGTAATAGTCCTACGCCATTTGACCAGCCCCTGTTCATCCACTGCAAACCGATATATTAACTTGCCCTTGACTGACTCCAGTACACCATCTTTATAGAGGTAACGCATTGCCCGGCTGAATTTCTCAAAATTCATATTAGGCTTTCCCCTTTGAGCTCCCCATATTTCTGCTAACTTGCCCGAATCAACTACTTTGAAATACCCTTCATTTTGCCAGAGAATCGTGGAGCCATAATGATCAGGATCGTTGAGCAGCCGCAGCAGGAAGTCTGGCAGCCGTTCTGACTTTCGCAGCTCTATTGAACTGACCTTACCCTCAACCTCTTTATTTAACTTACGTTTTTTGGCTTTTTTCCCCAAAGCTCTTTCAGGAAGGGAGCCACCTGAATCAGAGAGATGTACATCATCCATCACCACTTTGCTGCTACCAGGAGTTTCCATTGGCTCCTGGACGCGACTACCATCATCATCTTGTTTTACAAATACCACTTCAGAACCAAACTGAAACCGCTCCTTCTTTTCTCTGGCACTCTTTCTTTTGTACGTAGGTGTTTCCTGTGCTTGAGGGTTATTATCCTTCCTCCCTAATGGAATCGTCATTTTTTCAAGAGCAGGCTCTATGGCTTCACCCTGTTGTCCCCTGTAGTTTAAATACTGACAGAGATGCTTGTACCGTTTGGCCAGAGGAGCCAGACTCCATGTCTTCTTAGAGTCAAGGTAAACCAACTCTTTTTCATAGTATTTTAAATATTCCCGAAGCGTAATAGCGGTCTTAGTGACAGGAGCATCAAGCTGACCTTCAGTCAGAAGTTCTGGAGACTGAGTCAACTTTAACAAACGTGCAGGAAGTCTCTTTATGGATAATGTCCTGAAATCAGGATCCCCTGGAAGGTCTTGTATATCAGAATCCTGAAATAAATTCACCACCAGTTCATGATCATCCTCCATCATCCTGGCAAGGCTTATCGCATAAAGACCACAGCTATTGTAGTCTTTTTGAAACTTTTCTTCAGGGCATAAAAAACAAACTTTTTTATCTTTGCAAACGGTATTTACCTGACCTGATATCACTTTTCTTATGGACTTTGCCACTTTAGACTCTACCCCAAGGGGGTCATGAAGATAACAGTAAACAGTATTCCCCCGGGTAGACAGCCCTACTGCAATTGAATGATTGGAATTTGGGTCTTCGTAAACAAAACATCCATCTTTATTAACTTCTTCCTCTGAGACTTTGATCATCAAACTTTCGATAAACCTATTCATATCTTCTTCTGAAGAAGAGCATACAAATGGGATCTTCGATAATTTGCTGGCCAACCGTTCTCTGATCACTGAAAGCGTCAAGTGCGGTTCACCATCGTTTTCATGATCTAAAGCCTGAAGTTGTTTGTATTTATCTTCGTAATAAAAGACTGGCCCCGACTCTCTTAACAGTGGATTGGTATCAAGGCTTGCTTTCAATGAGTCGGTTTTTCCTGCTACTTTCCAAAAGTCTTTCCCTTCATGCTTATCTGCCTCAAGCAGGACTGACTGATTTTCATATAGCCATACCTCTTGTTTGAGACACTTTTCTCTTTTTGGTGACATCAAACCAATAGTCGTACCCGATCTATTGGTCAGAACCAGCCTTTTTCCGGTCACCACATTTGACATACTTGGTACGGTGATCAATTGATCGTCAGATACAGCACCACTGACCGGTACATAGGCAAATGACTCCAAATCATTGGTATTACTTACCTCAATCTTCAGATCTGTCAGGGGCTTCTCCTCAGATTGAAAGCAAAACTGCCAGTTGCTTAATTCATCTGGGGGCAGGTAAAAACGCAGGGCCTTGATCCCCCAGTCCCTGACGGTCTTTAATGCGTCCTGAGCACCAGATAACAAATGACTTCTGAGGCTGGCAGGGATCCCGACGGAACTCAACTTATCCCCTGAAATAACATTAAAAACTCGCCCCACTTCAGCCTTTGAGATCACCTCGCGTTCAACCCAGGTCATTGATAACCCGATATCAGAACCTCCCGGCCCAGCCACCCCCTGCATACAGCTACCTCTCTGTGGAGTTCAGTCAAACTAAACACTTATTGAGTCCACAAACACAGAAAGGTTCCACTTGCCAGAGGCTCCACCTGCTTTAAGCAATACACATCAATGGTGAACAGCTTGAGCCGGTAACTCAAAAAGCAGGCTAACAGCCTAGATCCCCCCAGAGATAGTTCAACAATGACAGGGCCACCACCGGTGCCGTCTCAGTGCGAAGCACCCTCGGGCCCAGCGCCAGAGGATGAAACTCACTGGCTTGTGCCAGTGCTATTTCAGCTTCCGTCAAACCACCTTCTGGCCCAATGAGCAAAGAAACAGAATCCGGTCGCTGATAACCTTCCAGCTTTTTCTCCGTGCGGTGATGAAGCACAAAATTCAGTGCTGTGGTTCGAGAAGCCAGCCAGTCTTCCAGGCGGACCGGAGGATGAATCACCGGTACAATGTTACGACCACACTGCTCACAGGCACTGATGGCCACTTGCTGCCAATGCTTCAGTCGCTTTTCCTGACGCTCATTGTTCAGCCGGACCTCACATCGCTCACTGAACAGAGGTGTGATGTCAGAGACTCCCGCTTCCGTCGCTTTCTGAATGGCATAATCCATTCGCTCCCCGCGGCTGAGGGTTTGTCCCAGCTCGACTCTCAGGGGGGACTGGGCATCCCCTTCCTGGAATGTTCCAACCTGGACCAGCACGGTTTTCTTGGTGACCGACTCGATTTGGCTCTGCCAGGCTCCCCCTTCACCGTTAAACAGGATCAACGGTTCGCCGGGCTTCATCCGCAATACCCGCCCCACATGATTGGCAGCACTTTCCGTCAGCTCAATGGAGGCACCCGCCTGAAGTGGCTGTGCAGAATAAATTCGGGGATTTTTCATGTTGACACGGATCAATGAACGAAAGGGGTGGCATTATAGCGGGAATCCTGCCCGGCAGGCATGGCGGATTGAACCAGCAACAGCCAATCAGCTGTGCTGGTTTGTCTGGAATTTCTTAACTCTGGTTTGCCAAGCCTAAATTATTACAGATGGCTTCACAGGGTGCTGCCTGGTTAAGGGTGTAAAAATGCAGGCCCGGAGCCCCTCCCGCCAGCAGTTTTTCACAGAGCCCGGTCACCACCTCTTCACCAAACTTACGAATACTGTCAATATCATCACCGTAAGCTTCCAGCTGCTTACGGACCCACCTGGGGATTTCTGCACCACAGGCATCGGAAAACCGGGCAAGCCGGGTGTAGTTGGTGATCGGCATAATACCCGGAGTTACCGGCACCTCAAGCCCAAGCGCCTGAACTTTTTCCAGAAAATAAAAATAGCTGTCGGCATTAAAAAAGTACTGGGTAATGGCAGAATTGGCACCCGCTTCCACTTTTCGCCTGAAGTTCAGCAGATCCTTTTCCATATTCGCCGCCTGGGGATGAACTTCCGGATAAGCTGCCACCTCAATGTGAAAGTGGTTCCCGGTCTGTGACCGGATAAATTCCACCAGCTCATTAGCGTATCGCAACTCACCGGTATCACGCCCCATACCTGAGGGCAGGTCTCCACGCAGGGCAACAATCCGGTTAATGCCTTCCTTCTGATAAAACTTCAGCAGCTCTTTGATCTGCTCCTGGGAGTCCCCTACACAGGAAAGGTGAGGAGCCGTGGCAACACGGGTCTGGCTCTGGGTTGACAGTACGGTTTCCAGGGTGCGATCACGGGTGGAACCACCGGCCCCATAAGTGACCGAAAAAAAATCCGGTTGATAGTGCGCCAGTCGAAGCGCATTCTGTTCCAGCTTCCTTGCTCCCTCTTCGGTTTTTGTGGGAAAAAACTCAAAACTGACAGGGGTTTTATTCTTTGTTGTACTGGCCATAGTATTCACTGTCTTTTATAAAGCTGGCAGCCGTGGCCACCAGCCTGTTATCGCTTTAATACTTGTAATCGTCGTTCTTGAAGGGGCCGGCGACGGGCACATTGATGTAGTCCGCCTGCTCCTGGGTCAATCCGGTGATGACACCCCCGAAGCCCTGTACCATATAACTGGCCACTTCTTCATCCAGATGCTTGGGCAGCACCGTGACACTGAGTTTTTCTGCCTTTTGCTCAGGAGGCAGCCCGGCAAATTTTGCTTCAAACAGATGAATCTGGGCCAGGACCTGGTTGGCAAAAGAGCCGTCCATAATACGCGACGGATGACCGGTAGCATTACCCAGGTTCACCAGGCGGCCTTCAGACAACAGAATCAAGTGGTCTCCTGTCGCTTTATCACGCCAGATTTTGTGGACCTGGGGTTTAATCTCCTGCCACTCCCAAGCCTCCCTCATGAAGCCGGTATCAATCTCGGTATCAAAGTGGCCAATATTGCAGACCACACAGCTGCTTTTCAAGGCTTTGAGCATATGGCGGTCGCACACATGAACATTACCCGTTGTGGTCACCAGAAGATCTGTATTTGCCAGCAATGCCCTGTTGAGAGAAGCCTCAGTCCCATCATTGCGTCCATCCACATAGGGGGAGACCACTTCAAACCCATCCATACAGGCCTGCATGGCACATATGGGGTCGATCTCGGAAACCTTGACGATCATGCCTTCCTGACGCAGGGAAGCAGCAGAGCCCTTACCCACATCGCCATAGCCGATAACCAGTGCTTTCTTACCGGCCAGCAGATGGTCAGTGGCACGCTTGATGGCATCGTTTAACGAATGACGGCAGCCGTATTTATTATCGTTCTTGCTCTTGGTAACCGCGTCATTGACATTAATGGCGGGTACTTTCAGGGTACCTTTTTCCAGCATCTCCAGCAGGCGGTGAACACCTGTCGTAGTCTCTTCCGAGATACCGTGTATACCCTCCAGCAGCTCTGGGTACTTATCGTGCAGCAATAATGTCAGGTCGCCTCCATCATCCAGCACCATATTGGCGTTCCAAGGCTTGCCCTTACCATCCAGAACCGTCTGCTCAATACACCACCAGAACTCGTCCTCGGTTTCTCCTTTCCAGGCAAACACCGGAATGCCGGCGGCAGCAATGGCGGCAGCGGCATGATCCTGAGTGGAGAAAATATTACAGGATGACCAGCGCACCTCGGCCCCCAGCTCCACCAGCGTTTCAATCAGCACTGCGGTCTGGATGGTCATATGGATACAACCCATGATTTTCGCCCCTTTAAGGGGCTGCTGGTTCCGGTATTTGGCACGAATGGCCATCAATGCCGGCATTTCACCTTCCGCAATCTGGATTTCCTGGCGGCCCCAGTCCGCCAGAGCAATATCAGCCACACGGTAGTCCTGAACCGGTAAGCAGTCTTGAACGGATGGAGAGCTGTCAAAACCGGCAGTTACATCAGGGTTGGTGCTCATGGAGGGTATCCTGTTCTGCGTATTATCCGAATTATTCCGGAGTCTAGCAGCGCTACAGACCTATATCAATATTTTTTGATATAGATAAAAGGACTTCACATCATGGCACCCATATCTTGTGAGCACTCGCTCACAGTGTCCGATTTTTCGGGCGAGTTGTCTTGTATTTTTCGGGCAATCCGCCAATAAACTTCTACACTAAACGGTCATTGCCTTAACTATCGTATGCCGAGCTGTTATGAAGCATTTATCTTGTATCCGTGTTATTGCCTTTTTGATAACCCTACTGACTTCAAAGCTGGCCATGGCTTGGCCTGAAAATTTTGATCAGTATTTCGATGCAACCAATAAACAGGGAAAAAGCCTGCTAATTTCCTTTAAGGACCACGTATTCATTAGCGACAACACTCCTTCATGGGTGAAATCCCTATATTTTTATCTGGTGGTACATGGCAAACTGTCGATTGCCGTTCCCGAAAATAATCTGTTCATCATCGGTCATACTGCAGATGAAACAGACAATGTATTCCAACCAGGAAATCTGGCAATATCTTTCAATTTACCGGAGGGATATCCCCCCATTCATATACCCAGCCCTCCAACAACCCAACAGTCCGGTGAGGACGAAGAGGAAGAAGGCAGCCAGGAGGAAAAGCAGACCATACAAAGCGAACCGAAAGATCAAGGCGAGCCAGACACAACACTTGTCGACATTGCAACCATCTTTACTGGTGACACTTGGGATCAAATTGTGTTTTTTTTCAATGCTGCTAACAATTGTTGGAAGCTAAATACAAAACAGTATATGAAGGGAACATGCGGGCTAACACTGGCCCAACCGACACAAAAAGGAGAGGTGGAAGAGGAAGGAGCGACCGCACCGCCCATCGCCAATGGCCAATGGCAGACCTATGAAAACTGGTGCGACTGGGCAACCCGTATTGCACTCACTCCATTGAATTATTTAGGTTTATTATTCACTCTCGCATTTACGCCAAAAACAAAGAAAGACTGAGCGACTGAAACCATATGTTTACTCTTACCCATAAAGCCATAGTCATACTGTGTACGACTATGGCTTTACAGCCTCTTCTGGTCACAGCCCGGCAGCGGCACGCAAAGCATCCGCTTTATCCGTCTGCTCCCAGGTAAACTCAGTCTCTTCACGACCAAAGTGGCCATAAGCGGCGGTAGCCCGGTAAATAGGACGTTTCAGATCCAGCATTTTCACCAGGCCACCGGCACGCAGGTCAAAGTATTCCCGCACCAGTTCAGCAATACGATCATCAGACACTTTTCCTGGGCCAAGCTTGCCAGTACCAAAGGTGTTGATGGAAATGGAGGTTGGCTCAGAAACGCCAATGGCATAGGAAACCTGAATCTCACAGCGGTCCGCAAGGCCTGCAGCCACGATGTTCTTCGCTACATAGCGGCCGGCGTAAGCAGCAGAACGATCCACCTTGGACGGATCCTTACCAGAGAATGCACCGCCACCATGACGGGCCATGCCACCATAAGTGTCCACGATAATCTTGCGGCCGGTCAGGCCACAGTCACCCACAGGGCCACCAATGACAAAAATACCGGTTGGGTTAATGTGGTACTTGGTGTCTTCATGGAGCCACTGAGCAGGGAAGACCGGTTTGATGATCTGCTCAAGAACCTGCTCACGGATCTCTTCGAGAGAAACATCCGGGTCGTGTTGTGTCGACAGAACCACGGCATCCACACTCTGAACCTTGCCTTCACTGTCGTAACGCATGGTCACCTGACTTTTCGCGTCCGGGCGCAACCAGGGCAGGGTGCCATTTTTGCGCAGCTCAGCCTGGCGCTTGACCAGCTCGTGGGAGTAATAAATTGGCGCAGGCATCAGTACCGGGGTTTCATTGGTGGCGTAACCAAACATAAGCCCCTGATCACCAGCCCCCTGTTCGTGATGCTCGGTTTCATCCACACCAACCGCAATATCCGGAGACTGCTTGCCAATGGCGTTCAGCACCGCAACACACTCACCATCAAAACCCAGGTCGCCATTGTTATAACCAATGTCCATAACGACCTTGCGCACCAGCTCTTCAATATCGACGTAGGTCTCAGTACGCACTTCACCGGCAACAATAACCATGCCGGTTTTTACCATGGTTTCCACAGCAACGCGGGCTTCCGGATCATCTTTGATGATGGCATCAAGAATCGCATCGGAAATCTGGTCCGCAATTTTGTCCGGATGCCCCTCAGACACGGACTCAGACGTAAACAGTGAGTATTCAGCCATGATCGCTTAAACCTCTTTCAAAATTCTTTTCACAATAGACTCAGATACAGCGCTTATCCCGGAAGGAAAAAACGCCTTACCTGAATCTGAAAACCATTACGCAATCCCAGGTACTGGGACTCACCATTGACCAGACCCGACTCTTCGGCCCAGAGGCTCAGCTCTTCAGCACTGAAACCCAGCCACAGATCACCACAGGAGTCTTTCACCCACTGCTGGTCATGGTGACTGAGGTCACTGACCAGCAAGCTACCTCCGGGCTTAAGCAGCACCGATGCCCAGTGAAAGATATCCCCAGGGCTGGGCACATGGTGCAGCACCATGTTGGTAACAATGCAGTCAAACTCTCCTGCCATGGCGTTCAGCTCCTGGATCTCGCCATGGACAAAAGTGACATTCTCGATATTCCGCTGTCGCACTCGTTCCCTTGAGCAGGTGAGCATTGCTTCTGAATTGTCCACCGCATAAACCGATTGAAAGCAATGGCTGAGCGTCTCCAGAAACGCCCCTTCCCCAGGACCAAGCTCAAGCGCTTTATCTTCCCCGGGAAACCGGGTGCTCTCGATCAGCTCTGACACAGTGCGGGCATACAGGTCATGATCAGCAATTAATTCCTGATGCTGCCGAAACTGGTCAACATTCCGGGCAAAAAACGCCTTTGACTGTTCTGAGCGGTGTCGACGAATCGCCTCCAACCTGGCAGCCTGATCTTCCGATAACGGAATGTTATCCACTGCCTGCAGTAAAGAACGCACGGTAGCCTCCAGAACACTTCCTGAAGGGGGCAGTGCCCGGCGATAAAAGACGGTATTGCCTTCTTTGCGAGTCGATACCAGCCCTGCCTGAGCCAGCACTTTCAGGTGGTGACTCATGGCTGGCTGACGCATTTCAAACACACCACTGAGTTCAAGCACCCCCAGAGATTCTGTACTGAGAACCCTGAGCACCTGAAGCCTCAAGGCATCACCAAACGCCTTACCCAGCACGGCCAGCTGATCCAGTGCTTCTGCCATCCTTTTACCTTTTAGCACCAAGAATGAAAATTGACTTTTTGCCTAGTATTGGAAATGGAGTCTAGCAAGATCGTCAACCTATATCAAAATCTTTTGATATAGAGTAAAGAAAGCGAAACGATCGGTGCCACTGCACTATATTTATCCTGCCTTGGCAGTGGCTATCCGAAATCAACAGGGGGTAGCCATTCACTTAGGAAAGCCGTGGGATAAGCATCATTAGCACCTGTTTTCACATATCAACTTGAAATCAAGGCGCTGCGACCTGGCACGGTTATCTCTTTTCACCTTTTTTACGGCTGTTTTTATTAGCTGTTTGACTGTCGGAAATAATAAAACGGTTTATGACTTCATTCAGACTTCATCCTCCCGATTCCCGCAGAAATCCGATACTTCTTTCACAGATTGCCATGATGGCGTGCTGTATCTTCAATTTCGATATTCTGTGGAACCTGAAAGAGTCATTGCTGATTACCCGGCTTGGGGCAGAAGCGATTCCTTTTGTGAAGCTTTGCGTGGTCATGCCCGTCGCTTTTCTGTTTCTGGTCAGTTACAGCTTTCTGGCTAACCGGCTTAACAAACGTCTACTGTTCTATATTTCGCTGACCCCCTTTCTTATCTGGATGCCTCTTTTTTCCTTCGCGATCTACCCAAACCTTGAGTACTTTGCCCCTCAGGGAATACTCCAGAAGCTAAGCGACCATCTTCCGGAACACCTGCAGTTTATTTCCGGGATGATTTATTACTGGCCTTTAACCCTTTTTTTTGCCCTGGCAGAACTCTGGAGTTCAGCCGTCATCTGTCTCCTTTTCTGGACCGCCGTGAACGATGTGAGCAGCATTCAGAGTGCCACCCGAAATTATCCGGTCATTACCATGGTCGGGAACAGCGCCTCCATGATTTCCGGTCCACTGCTGTATTACTGTGTATCGACAGGCGCCTCAGGTTCCGGCTGGCAGGGCAGCCTGAACCTCCTCTCGTGGTTTTTTACCCTTTTCGGACTTTGCATTGTACTCCTCTACGAGTACTGTCACCGGCAGGGCCTGGAAAAAGCGCAGCCAGAAACCGACATTCAACACTCCACCACCAGCCTGCCATTGATGGCCAGTACCCGATACCTGGCACGATGCCCCTACTTGTGCAGCATCGCCCTGGTTATGTTGTCCTACTGCATTGCCATTAATATGGTGGAAGTCGCCTGGAAAAGTCAGCTGGTTCAAATCTACCCGTCGGAAACCGAATACTCCATGTTCATGGGCAAAGTAGCCATGATCAATGGTGTTGGCAGCCTGGCATGCGGACTGCTCACACCCGCCTTAATGAATATCAGCTGGCAGGCAGCAGCCCTGGCCACTCCCATCATTCTGGCAGGAACAGCACTGCCTTTTTTTATACTGACCCTGTGCGGTGAAACCCATATCAACCTTCTGGGGCTCTTTACGATTGACCTGCCCCTGATCGGTTTGCAAATTGGCATGTTGTGCAATGCACTGGGCAAATCAGCCAAATACACCTTCTTTGATGCCACCAAAGAAATCACCTTTATTCCCCTGAATAATGAGCAGAAATACAAGGGAAAAGCCGCCATTGAACTGGTGGTCAGCCGCCTGGGAAAATCCGGCAGCTCTGTGTTCCAACAGCTGCTGATTATCATTTTTGGTTCGCTGACACTGGCCATGTCCTGGCTGGCAGGGGCGTTTCTGCTGGCCCTGGGCCTCTGGTTTATCGCAATAAAACACCTGGGCAGGCGTTATCATGCCAAAGTCGGAGAAAAATAAAGCCCGGGCATTAAGTTTCCTCAGCTTTGGGTTTCACGTTTGCCCCCTGAGGCTTTAAAATACCCGCCGACTTCAAACTGACTGGATCCCCAGGAGCAAAGATTCCCATGTCCTCACGTCGTGAGCTTGCCAATGCCATCCGCGCCCTCAGCATGGACGCCGTCCAGAAAGCCAAGTCCGGCCACCCCGGAGCCCCCATGGGGATGGCGGACATTGCCGAAGTACTGTGGCGTGATTACCTGAACCACAACCCCGCCAACCCGGACTGGGCTGATCGTGACCGTTTTGTTCTGTCCAATGGTCATGGCTCCATGCTGCTGTACTCACTGCTGCACCTGACCGGCTATGACCTCAGCATTGATGACCTGAAAAACTTCCGGCAGCTGCACTCCAAAACCGCCGGACACCCGGAATACGGCTATGCACCGGGTATTGAAACCACTACCGGCCCGCTGGGGCAGGGCATTGCCAATGCGGTGGGCATGGCAGCGGCCGAAAAAGCACTGGCAGCCCAGTTCAACCGGAAAGGCCACGAGATTGTCGACCATAACACCTACGTGTTTATGGGCGATGGCTGCATGATGGAAGGTATTTCCCACGAAGTCTGCTCTCTGGCAGGCACCCTGGGCCTGGGCAAACTGATTGCGTTCTATGACGACAACGGCATCTCCATTGACGGTGAAGTAGAAGGCTGGTTCACCGATGATACCGTTAAACGGTTTGAGGCCTACAACTGGCACGTAGTACCCGCGGTGGATGGCCATGACCCAGAGGCCATCAAGGCCGCTGTTGAGGCCGCCCGCGCTGAGACCGGCAAGCCTTCCCTGATCTGCTGCAAGACCGTGATCGGCTTTGGCTCTCCCAATAAAGAAGGCAAGGAAGACTGCCATGGCGCACCACTGGGCGATGAAGAAATCAAACTGACCCGTGAGCGTCTGGGCTGGAGCCACGCACCTTTCGAAGTCCCAACCGACATTTACAGCCAGTGGGATGCCAAAGAAGCCGGTGCCGCTAAAGAAACCAGCTGGAATGAAAAATTTGCCGCTTACCAGGCCGCTTACCCGGAACTTGCTGCAGAGTTTGTCCGTCGCCAGAAAGGTGAACTGCCTGGGGATTTTGCAGAAAAAGCCACCGCTTACATCAAATCCTGCCAGGAACAGGGCGAAAAAGTCGCCAGCCGAAAGGCTTCTCAGAACACTCTGAATGCCTATGGCCCCATGCTGCCAGAACTGCTGGGTGGCTCTGCCGACCTGGCCGGTTCCAACCTGACGATCTGGAGCGGATCCAAAGGCATCAAGCCGGAAGATGCCGATGGCAACTACCTGTTCTACGGTGTCCGTGAGTTCGGCATGACTGCCATGATGAACGGTATCGCCCTGCACGGTGGTTTTGTTCCCTATGGCGCCACCTTCCTGGTCTTCATGGAATACGCCTGCAACGCTGTGCGCATGGCGGCCCTGATGAAGAAGCGCTCCATTCAGGTATACACCCACGACTCCATCGGCCTGGGTGAAGATGGCCCAACCCACCAGCCTGTGGAACAGATCGCCAGCCTGCGCCTGACGCCCAACGTGAACGCTTGGCGCCCCTGTGACACGGTCGAATCTGCCGTTGCCTGGAAACATGCCATTGAAAGAGAAGATGGCCCGAGTGCATTGATCTTCTCCCGTCAGGGCCTCCCCTGCATGTCCCGCAGTGACGAGCAACTGGCCAGTATTGAGCGCGGTGGCTACATCCTGAAAGACTGCATGGGTATGCCAGAACTCATTCTGATTGCCACCGGTTCCGAAGTAGAGCTGGCAATGAACGCCGAGGCCAAACTGACTGAGCAGGGCCGTAAGGTTCGCGTGGTTTCCATGCCCTCCACGGATGTGTTTGATGCCCAGGATGCCGAGTACAAGCAACAGGTTCTGCCCCTGGAAGTGCCAGCCCGCATTGCCATTGAAGCGGCCGCCGCAGACTTCTGGTACAAATACGTTGGCCTGGATGGTCGCGTCATCGGCATGACCACCTTCGGGGAATCTGCACCGGCCGGTGACCTGTTCCCCTACTTCGGATTTACCGTTGAGAATATCGTCGCCGCTGCAGAAGATATTCTGGATTAATCCCTAAGCCACCAGGCGTCACAAACCCACAAAGCCAGTATAAGACGATTGACTTATACTGGCTTTTTACTTCCTCCCCTCCTCCTGAAACGCCCTGTGTAAATCTTTAGTAAGTCCTTCCAAAACGCGTATTGCTAACTATTTATCACCCATTGCTTTTATGAAAGAATTGTTTATAGCCGTATAAACTATAAATCGATGTAGTCTCCCTCCGTCCATAACGAAATAGCTTTTTCAGAAAAACCCGGACGAGCATTACACCTCTTCTCACTAAACATTCGACGACAGTCGAATACCTACCGGGAACTACAGCGGTTGGGCTCACAAGCCGGTTGAGTGCTGGCAAATCCTGTAAACCTTCGACAATTCGGGCCTGCTTAATGACCAATTCCACTCTCTGTAAAGAGAACAACAGGAGCGATCGCCTATTTCTGATCCTCACGCTGGGCGCCCTGACCGCCCTTGGGCCTCTGGCCATCGACCTTTATCTCCCTGCCATGCCGGCCATTGCCGAAAGCATGGGGGAGCCTCTGAGCCGGATACAATACACACTGAGTGCTTACACCATTGGTTTCGCCCTCAGTCAGCTGGTGTGCGGTCCACTTTCTGACCGCTTTGGTCGCCGGGCGGTTATGTTCCCCGGAATCGTATTCTATATCCTCACCAACATCCTGGCGGCACTGTGCACCAATGCAACGCAGTTGATCATTGTCAGAATACTTCAGGCCACGGCGGGGGCCGCCATCATGGTTACCATCCCGGCCATGATCCGCGACCTTTTTCCCAGAGAACAGGTGGCCAGGGCACTTTCATCAATTCTTATGGTGATGACCGTGGCACCCTTGGTCGCCCCATTACTGGGTGGACAGATTCTGAAGTTTTTCGGCTGGCCCAGCCTGTTCCTGTTTCTGGCGCTGATGGCCTGCCTGTCCATGCTTCTCGCCATTCTCAGAGTGAAAGAGACGCTACCGAAAGAGCAGCGCCTGGTGGTCTCGCCCCCGGAGCTGGCATTGAATTACCTGAATATCCTGAAAAACCGGGAAGCCATGGGTTGCATTCTCTGTCATGCGTTTTTCTTCGGTGGCATGTTTGCCTTCATCACCGGCTCGCCCTTCGTCTATATTGAGCTGTTCGGGATCGCACCGGAAAACTACGGGTTGCTGTTTGCGGTTAATATTCTGGCCATGGGCGTTACCAATATGGCCAATATGCGGCTGGTAGGGAGTTTTCAACTGTTCTCTATTTTACGTTCAGGCTGCTTTATAGCCGCTTTCGCTGCAATGGTGCTGTTGTTTAACACGCTCACCGGGCTTGGTGGGCTGCCAGGATTGATGGTCCCCATCGCTTTCTACATTGCCTGCATTGGCTTTACCGGCCCCAACTCCAATGCCCTGGCCCTGGCTCATTTCCCGAAATCCGCGGGGACGGCCAATGCCCTGGCGGGTGCATTGCGCTTTACCATTGGTGGTGTTGCCGGGGGGCTGGTTGGCTTTTTCCACAACGACACAGCCATTCCCATGGCATCCGTAATGGCTGTGTGCGGACTGCTGTCGGTAACCTCACTGCTGCTGGTAAAAGACGAAGGCCGGGTTGTGGAAGAGGATGTAATCAATAAAGAAGCCAGCGTCGAGGCTAATTGATGATGCAAGCACAGGGATGTGCCACCATTGAGGCAGAAGCAAGTTAATGCTCCATCATTCGCCCCAGAGGCTTATACTGGTAGACCTTACCCTTATAGATGACGAAGTAAAAATGGGAGTCTTCCGAAGACTTGGGCCTTAACCAATAGCTGCCATCACACAGGTGTAAAATGGGATCAGTTGGGACCATAGCGCTCAAGTTCAAATTCTTTAGTGTATTCCACCGGAATCCGGGTTCATCATAGGTCAGCAAATCATACTCCCGATCAGGAAAACCACTGAACAACACCGGCACTTCTTTTTTACAGCTGCGTTGATAGGAAACCGTGAATTCATTAACCCCATGAGCAAACAGAGTGGGTTTAAAGTGATCAAATTTAAGAGAGGAATCCTCAGAAGACTGATATATACCGTGCAAAAAAAGAAAAAGACCATTGATTGAATACGGCAATGGCCTCATATGTAGTAGTTCAGACCTGATCTGACAGTCACCGATTTTTCAGAGGGTGTCTGTCAGGTCAAATTCAGGCTACAAATTTTTCCTTCCAGATCTCTTTGCCATCTATCAGAGTTTCCATTGGCGTTCTT
>NZ_JBLYZI010000005.1:0-103789 GCF_057680865.1 Endozoicomonas sp. Z74 | reverse complement strand
GATGACGCTGACATTACTCATTGCTGCACCTCCCTGATTCCCATCAACTCATCCTGAAGTCTCTGAACGATTTCCCGCTGCTGTGAATGTTTCTTCTCCAGGTCAAACATTCTGGCAGTGGCTTCTTTGACCGCTTCGTGAGCGGCTGTCCTTTGCTCTTCCAGCGTCTGCAAAAGGTTTTCGTTATGCGCCAGACGACGGAGAGTCTTTTTACGGTTCATAAGCTCCCCCTCTGCGACGGTGCATTTCAATAACGCCAGTGTCGTATTCATCCTCCCTGGCTCTGATTTCCACCTCGGCTATTTGCATAGCGACAGCCTCAATTTCATCAGCGAGCTGATCAAGCGCGACTTTCATCAGGTCAAGAGAGCGCGCATCCATTGTCAGGGTGCGATAGCGCGATATCTGGGAGTTTGGGCGCGCAGAGTTCAGGTCTTCCTGAAGGAGCTCCACAAGACCTTTGGAAATACTTTCCACTTCTATCTCGTGGGCATCTCTGATGCCTTCTGTGTGGGCGTGACGGGCTTCGTCCGCCGATACGGGGCAGTTGTTCATAATTCGAATTTCCTATGTTCGTTTTATGACGGTTCGATATTTAATTTAATCCCTAAAAGGTTTACGGTCAACCCAAAAGGTGTAAAAAGATTTGTTAAAGGTGTGCTGGAGGAAGAGCTTGAAAAGGGTGGCCCGTGAGAGAAGTGCTCACGGGGAAAGAGTTACATCAAAGGAGAGAAGTCATTGAGGTATTGAGCAATGTGTTCGCCGTTCAGAGTATCGGTGGCTTCATCAAGAACAATAGATTCGATGTCAGGCAGGTTTTCGAGCACCGCCTTTGGTACCAGATAAAATGCAATCTCGGATGTGGACTGACAAACAGGAAGCGCCAATACATCAGGAAGACTCATAGAGTAAGAGGATTTGTAGCGGTAGGTGTCGAAGCCAGCCAAAGGAATAAACAGGTCTACCCGAACTGTCTTTCCATACCGTTCAATATTAAACCCGTCCTCTGATTCGGACTGGATTTCTGCACCTTTGTCGATCAGAAGGTTTCTTAAGTCAGTGCGAACCATATAGAGCGCCTGGGGGCGAACCTTCAGCCATTTTTTTCGGGACTCGACAAATGCTGCGGCCGCCTTGTTGGCCTTGGTGATGGCATCTACAGAATTGATTGCTGGTTCTGAAAGGTCGAAATCGGGCGGCTGTACTTTATCAAGATCATGTTCAGGAAGCCCAAACGATTTCTCAATCAGTCGAGCGATCTTGGGGCCTATACCCTTTGTAGGGTTTGGGCCTGCAAACTGGTTTGCCTGCTGCTGGGTGCGACCAATCTTATCCGCGAATTGTGTTATCCCACCTGCACGCTCAACCAGCTGGCGGGCCTTCTGCCAGCGAGCGGTCTTAATATCCATTAGAAGAATTATAAGCATCTCAGGTTGTGCGTCTAATCGCTAATTGCAAAAAAAACTTTAATTTTAATATCTAAAAGGTTTATAAATATATCTCCTTAGGGTAACTTATGGTCTACGAGAGAGCTGGAGGGCTTATGGGAACACTCAGGGAGTACTGGCGGCGACTTCCCAAGAAAGGCAGGCAGGCATTTGCCAGCAGGGTAGGCATAAGCGTCAGGCAAATGGACAACAACTATGTGTGTAAAAACCCGGCAAGGAGGAAAACACCAAGAACGGTAAGACAAGCGGAGTTTATCCAGGCCAGCAATGGAGAGGTAACAGCGGAAGGCTTGGCATTTGATTTTGTGATCGAGCCGTTGTTTGCACTAACCCAAAAAAAGAAAACCCTCGCGGACGAGGGTTGAACCGTCAATGTGACCATAGGAAATCACAATGAACAATTCCATTATCGACAAACAAGAACAAAAACTCAAGCGGCCTTATGCCAGCATCGGCAGGTTGATCAAAAACCAGCGGGAAGGGCTGGGGCTTTCCAAGATCGATCTGGCAGGAAAAATCCAGTGCGGTCTGTCAACGCTTGATCACTGGGAGTCGGGTTTCAAACTCCCCCAGGACAGCAATATCCAGGCGTTGGCCCGTGTGTTCGCAATGAGCCCGGAAAACCTGCTCATGGGCATGAGCTGCATTGAGTCCGCCGAAACAGAAACCCCGGAGCAAGCCGAGCTGACCAATGAGGTTCTGGAGAATCTTATCCACCCTGAGTCGGAAGCGGAGATCGAAGCCGCCAGGGGCACCAGCTTCACCGGCAGCGACAAACCCACGTTCAATCTGATCTTTCAGGAAAGTCGTCTGGTCAATATCCGCATTGTCCAGCAGTGCCGGGTAGTGGACCTCTCCCTTGGGGATTTCCCCGCTCTTGTGATTGACGCCATTGCTGAAGCTGCGAGGGCTGAGTAATGGGGCGTATACGAACCGTTAAGCCTGAACTCTTTCTGCATGACGAGCTGTTCGATGCAGAAGAGAGCTCAGGTCTGCCAGTCAGGCTGGCATTTATTGGCTTGTTTACGGTGTCGGATCGTGAAGGGCGTTTTATCTGGCGGCCAAGGCAGCTCAAAGCGCAAATTTTTCCTTATGACACCTTGGACTTTTCCCAGGTGCTTGACGCTCTGGTTAACGCTGGCTTTCTCACTCATTACGAAGTGAATGGTAAAGGGTATGGCGCTATCAACTCGTTTACCTGTCATCAGCAGATCAACAGTAAGGAAGCGCAAAGCAAGCTACCAGCACCCGATCAGGGAAAGATTATCAGCCACGACCAGCCGTTAAGTGAAAGAGAATCACCCGTTCAGGTAATTCACATGAATTCATGTGAACTCACTTCACCGGTCACGGGAACACATGAAAATTTCAACGGGGAAGGGAAGGGAAGGGAAGGGAACAAGGAAGGGAACAAGGAAGGGAACAAGGAACTGGAAGGAGTTGTGTCTAACGACACTTGTCCAGCCAAGGCTGAACCGGTTGCGCCGAAAGCGAATCACACTGAAAACATTCGAGCTGTGTTTGCTCACTGGCAGGCCGTACTTAACCACCCCCAGGCCAAGCTGGATGAGAACCGCAAGAAGTTTATCCGCAATGCCCTGAAGTCTGGATACACCGTTGATCAACTCAAGCTGGCAATCGACGGTTGCAGCCGAACGCCCCACAACATGGGCGACAACGACCGCAACCAGGTGTACGACGGGATTCACATCATTTTTAAAAATGCGGATCAGATCGACCGGTTTATTGCCAACTCGAACCGGTCAACGGTAGATCAGCTGTCCAGAGCCGGGCGAACCACCCAGGCTGCTGGAGATGCCCTGATTGATGAAATGTTCGGGGAGGGCTCCCATGGATATTAAAAAACCCGAGGAGGTGAAGGAGTTTACCAATCTGATTACCGGCATTGCTGAATACTACGGCAAAGAGTTTTCGGTGGCATCCATCAAAGTGATGATGCTGGGGCTTCAGGTGTACCCGATCAGTGACGTTAAGCGAGCTTGCAGTATTCACCTGAAAAACCCCGACAGCGGTCAGTTTATGCCGAAGGTGGCGGATATCGTTCGCATTATCGACGGTGACACTGGCTCTCAGGCTGGGCAGGCATGGGTGAAAGCAGACAAGGCGCTTCGGATACAGGGGCCTTATGTGGATGTTTGTTTTGATGATCCGTTAATTCATCGAGTGATTGACGACATGGGTGGCTGGATCAAGTTCTGCACTCAGTCCGACGCAAAGGAGTACGCCTTTCAGCAAAAGGAGTTTGAGCGGCGTTATCTCGGCTATGCAGGCCGACCAGTTCCTGAATATCCCAAACTGCTGATCGGTATCGCCACCCATAGCAACGGTGTCAAAGGTTTTGTCAGAAATGAGCTGCCCAAGCTTATCGGAAATCACGAGCGAGCTTTTCTGGTGTATCAGAACGGTTTGGAACCCGGAGAGAAGAAGCCAGGCCCAATGGATTTCTCAAAAATGATTGCGGATATGCGAGCCGGTTCAACAGCGGCTTTACCCAGCAAAAAAGAGAGTGGGGGTGACGATGAGTAAATTGATTAATTTTTTCACCCAGCGGGAAATCTTCAGCGATGGGTCGGAAGGCGACACGCTGGTCGAGGTCATTCTTGGCGGGTTCGCTTTTGTCAGCCTTTTGGTTGTCCTGATCTGGATTTTGGGCAATACGCCACCTGCTTATCACCACCACTCAAACCCTGCAGTTTTCGAAGAACAAACTCAAAAGGATTGACCATGAGCAAGAAGCGGAAGCCCCAGGACAAGGCCAAAGAAGACGCTCGTCGCGTTGCTCTATCGGGAGGAGGCTGCAGCGAGTGTCCATGCAAAAGTAAATCATGGCGAACGATCTGGCTTGAAGAGTTTTCAAGAGCCAAGCAGATAGACCTGTTCGCAGGCTGACCGCTTACAGCGGATTCAGCACAACCTTTTCAAGGTATAGGGATAACCAATTATGTTGATTCTGACCCGGCGCATCGGAGAGAGCGTCATCGTTAACAGTGAAACTCGCCTGACTCTGATTGGTGAGAGCAAGGGCATTGCCCGGCTGGAGGTTCAGCATAACGGACTTTCACGAACCGTAGAGCTGCCGCTGGATGAACCCGGAAGCCTTCACGGAGGCACGTTGACTGTTGCCAGGCACACCCGTTACCCACGCCTGAAACAGCTTCAATTTCGTTTCGATGTGGACAAGGCCGTAGACATTCACAGGGAAGAAATTTGGCAGCGTATTAACGGCAGAGCCTTTCCCCAACCTTCTAAAAGACTGGCGGGGTGATCGCTATGGATGCACGAGTTTCTTCAGATCAGGATCGGGGCGGTGAGCTGGCCGCAGTACTGTACAACCCGAAGCTTTCCCCGGAGCGCAGTCTGGCCAGTGCGGTTGTTCTTCAGGCGTTTATTGAGTGTCGGGCATTGTTGAGAAAGGAAGGGCTGCAGCAGCTTCGCCAGTCGGAGCCTTATCTGTCGCTGGCCTATCCCACTCGCACTCTACGCATGTGGTGTGAAATGGCGGATATCAACCCGGACGCCATGGCAGACAGAGTGCGTAAGGCGATGCGGTCAGAAAAACGTGCCTCAGAAATGCTCAATCGTGTTCTGAATCAGGGGCACAAGGGGAATTTCAGTGCCTGAACTGACATTAATCAAACGACTGGATGGCTCCTTTGTGCCAGCCACCCACCAGGATGCTGAGAAGTGCGAAAAGGTGAAAGTGGGAGCAGGCATCCGCGGGGAGTGGAAGCAGAAGCGCAATGTCGCTTTTCACCGAAAGTATTTTGCTTTGCTCAATATCGGCTATGAGGCTTTCGAACCACGAGAGCAGGATTATCAAGGCTTACCGGTCCAGAAAAACTTTGAACGCTTTCGCAAGGATGTGATTTGTGCAGCTGGCCATTACGAGCCGGTATTCACAATCAACCAGGGCGTTAGGGCAGAGGCTCACAGCATCAGCTTTGCCCGGATGAGCCAGGAAGACTTTGAAACCCTGTACAGCGCCAGTGTTGATGTATTGCTTCAGCGGGTTTTGAAGAATTACACCCGGGCTGATATTGACCGGCAGGTAGAACGAATCATAGGGATGGTGTGATGAACAAGAATCAGATTGATATTTTCTCTGGGGTATCTGCCCGCTTGCAGATGACTGACGCCATTGAGCTGACCAAGCAATCGCTACAGGCCCACGGTGCTGACCATGATCACTGGGGTATCGCCTGGAGTGGCGGCAAGGATTCCAGTGCCACCCTGACCCTGATCATCTGGATGATTGAATCCGGGATGATTCCGGCCCCCAAAAAGCTATCGGTGTTTTATGCGGATACACGCATGGAACTGCCGCCCCTTTCCATAGCCGCTTACCAGATTATCGATGAGCTGAAAGAGCGGGGGATTGATGTTCAGATCGTGATGGCGCCCATGGACAAACGATTTATGGTCTACATGCTGGGCCGTGGCGTTCCCCCGCCCAACAACAACACCCTTAGATGGTGCACCCGGCAAATCAAAATTGACCCTATGCAGGACTCATTGGCGGAGGCTATAGCAGACTACGACGGCAGTATTTTGATGATTACCGGCGTTCGTCAGGGGGAGTCGGCCATACGCGACCAACGCATTTTAATGAGCTGTGGTAAAGACGGGGCGGAGTGTGGTCAAGGGTGGTATCAGGAAGTGTTGCCCCAGGCAAAGGGAATCCGGGGAAGGGTGGCGACCCTGGCACCGCTGCTGCACTGGCGAGTCTGTCATATTTGGGAATGGCTGAAACACTGGGCACCGCAAGAGGAGTTCGGCGACTGGTCAACCGCTGCCATTGCCGATGCCTATGGCGGTGATGAAGCTGAAGAGCTGAGCGCCAGAACCGGTTGTGTCGGCTGCCCTCTGGCACAGGAAGATAAGGCGCTGGATACGGTTATCAGCATGAATCATTGGGCTTATCTGGCCCCCTTGAAGCGCTTGCGTCCAATCTACCGGGAGCTGCGTGAAGCCCATAACCGGCTAAGAAAGCCCGGCACTGATCGAAACAAAAACGGCGCTCTGGAAACCAACCCGCAAAGAATGGGGCCGCTCACTATGGAGGCTCGGCAGTGGGCGTTGGACGAGATCTTGAAAATCCAGAAAGAAGTTAATCAGGACGCCCTGTTTCAGAATAGGCCCTCCATCAGTTTGATTAATGAGCGTGAAGAGGTTCGTATTCGTGAGCTGATTGAAAACAACACCTGGCCCAATAAATGGCGGGGCGATGAACCCAGAGCTGACACCGCCATGGATTTGATTCTGGCTGAAGGTGTTGTCCAGCCGCTTTTGATTGGAGGTCAGTCATGAGCAAGAACATCAAAAAAGAAATGACTTATTTGGCTGATTGCTTGTTTACGGGATGCCTGGTGGTTGCTGTTCTCTATTTGATTCCGGGCATGCTGATTTCTGTAGCAATAAGGCTTGGCCTGCTGCCTGATCGGGTATCAGTCCTTTGGATCATTGGAGTTGCAGTTTGTATCTCTTGGGTGGTGGCGTGGTTTGCTTGCAGGAGAGAATCCAGATGAGCCGCAAAAACAAAACCAAAGCGGAACGAGAACACCTGGCAGATGTAGCAGCCCTGGGCTGCATTGCCTGTCGTCGAACCGGGATGGGGGAAACCCCAGCTGAGGCTCATCATATTACTTCAGGCTACGGCATGGGAGAGATGCGGGACGATTTCAAAACCATTCCGCTCTGTTTTTATCACCATTCTGCCCAGTCACCCACGGTGAGTGTTCATAAATCACCAGCGGAGTTTGCCCGGTTGTTTGGCCATGAGCTGGATCTGCTGGAGCAGACCTGGCGGGATTTGGAAGTGCATCGGGACAGCATTGTCGGGGGTAGGGGATGAAAAGACGACACGGCATCGTTAACCGTTTGGTGCTGATTGGTTTGCTGGGTGGGTTAGGTGGTTATCAGATTATGAGTCTGCCCACTTTGGCACCGTACCAAATCAATCACAGACCCTGGCTGAAAAAGAAAAAGGGGAGATCATAAATGCCCATCAATAGCCGCAACAAAGGGGCGAATGGGGAAAGAGAGTTTTGTAAGGCGTTCTTTTCTGAGTCTGGCATTCAGTTGGTAAGGAACCAGGAGCAGACCCGGTGTGGTGGGTTTGATCTGGTGCCAGAGAATCCAGAACTGAGGAACGAATGGCCTTGGGCAATCGAAATCAAACGCTACGCAAATGTAACTGATGCAAAAGTGAATGTCTGGCTGGAGCAGGCCGTAGAGCAGGCACAGGCCGCAGGCAAGCTGCCGGTTCTGGCGTACCGGGCAGATCGTCAAAGTTGGAAGGTGGTTCTGCCAGTAGGGGCCTTCAGTGGCAGTAAACGAGAAGGCAGAAATCTTTTCCAATGGGCAACGGTTGATATAGAAGTCGCCAGCCTGGTTCTGGGTAATGACCTGGAACTGAAAGCAGTAACGCCTGAAGCAACAGCTTATTGCCTTGTATAGCAGAATTGCCACGGTGGAGGTTTTGCCATTGACCGCTTTGCCAAAAACAGGGGAGAAACACCATGCAGAGTGAAGATAACAAGGACTACCTGGACAAGATCTGGCTCAACACCAATGAACTCTATGAGTACCTGGACCAGCAGTTCAGCAGGGGCACTCTGAGAAACTGGCGAACCCAGGAGAAAGGGCCCAGACACTCCCGCATTGAGGGCAAGGTGCTCTACGCCCGGGGCGATGTAGACCAGTGGCTGGATAAGCAGGTCAAGGGGAGCGGGCAATGAGCTTTGATGTGGATCTGTTCGTGGATATCCGGTCAATGACGAACGAGCTGGATGAGTTTCGCCGCAAGCAGGTTCCCTTTGCCTCAATCCTGACCATGACCCGGTTGGGGGCGATAGCCAAGGGGGATGTGGAAGGCGAGATGCAGCGGGTGTTTGACCGTCCTACCCGGTACACCATGAATTCGCTGTTTCTGGATCCGGCCCGTAAACGGGATGCCGATCCGAAGGCCGTGGTCTGGTTTCGTGACTGGTCACCCAAGGGAACCGCCGCCACCAAGTATCTGACACCGGAAGTGCATGGAGGCGAACGGAACACCAAGCGCTCTGAATCCCTCCTCCGTCAGCGTGGCTTGCTGGGAGCGGATGAGTTTCTGGTGCCTTCGCGCAGTGCCAGGCTGGACCGTTATGGCAACGTCAGTCGTGGCCAGGTGGTGAAGATGCTCTCCAATGTCCGGGCCCAGTTTGATTCCAGCCAGAACTCCAGCAACCGCCGGAAGATTCAGTACTTTGTGGGTCGTCCCGGAGGCAAGGCCAAGGGTGTATGGATGCGCAGGGGGCGGAAGGTCCAGCCGTTCATGATGATCACCCGGCAACCGAAGTATCGTCGTCGCCTGGACTTCCATGGCGTCTCTGAACGGGCTGTGCGGCGTCATTTCAACAAAGAGTTCGGCAAGGCACTGGCCTATGCCATTGCTACGGCGAGGAGATAGGTATGTCGGAAACGTGGAAGCATATTTTGCTGCTGGATACTGCTGGGGCAATCATAGGACTGATAGTGATTGTTTTGTATTACGCCATTGTTATCAGGAAAGAACAGAAAGGGAAAAATAAATGAACTACTGGATGATTTATGCAATCACTCTGCAGGTGATGGCTATCCCACTGTTTCTGGTTTTTCTTGAAACATCTGACAAGGAATCTTCAGAAGCGCTTTACAAATGCCCGCTTCTGGTGAAGTTGATCATCGCTGCCATGTGGCCTTTGTGCATCGCGTGTTGGCTTATTCCCAAAAGGAAAAAGAA
Source organism: Endozoicomonas sp. Z74 (assembly GCF_057680865.1). NCBI lineage: Bacteria > Pseudomonadati > Pseudomonadota > Gammaproteobacteria > Oceanospirillales > Endozoicomonadaceae > Endozoicomonas > Endozoicomonas sp. Z74. The sequence continues at coordinate 94,561 of NZ_JBLYZI010000005.1, read as the reverse complement.
AAAAACGACCTGCAATTGTGATGGATGCTCTATCTCTCGAAGTGGTCAAGGCTATCAACCATGTCATAAGAACAAGAGGCCAGAATCGCCAACTCCTCCAGAGCCAAGACTGCATAAGAATTTCTGAAGGAGAGCGGATATGCAAACGCAGAGATTTATCGGGAAAGCAGTTCTCATTGTTTTTGTGATGATCCCAGTGTTCGTGAACTACCAACATCCGGAATGGTTTGTAGATTACTTCCCATTTCTCGCTTTCTTCTCAGGGATAGGGCTTGCAGCGTATCTTCATCAATCATCTGTGATTTATCTGGCCAGGAAGAGAAATGCCAGCGAAATGGCGATTGAGATGGCAAGGGAAGAAATTAAAGCCTTTGATGATTTGGACTTCAGAAGAGAGCTGGAGTTCGCCAGACAAAGAAGATTGAAGCGAGAAGGGTCTTTATTGAATGGAAATCCTGAAACACAGCCATTCTGGGAGGGGGAGGCTATTGGGTCCTTCCTGGACACTTTTGGGCGCGGGTAGTTCGAACCCCGATGAAAAACGACATTTTGAAATTTTCCAAGGGCAACAACATAACCGGGAGCCGTGAAGATGCCGCTATTGAGCACCAACAAGCTCCATGAGCTGACCGGCAAAACCCACCGGACCATCAAGTCCCGGCTGGAAAACATCGAGCCGGTGATTGAGGGGAGAAGCCACCTGTACGAGAGCAAGGAGGTTCTGCCTTTGCTCTACGATGTGGACAAAACAGCGGGTGATTATGACCTGGAGCAGGAACGCGCCCGACTGGCCAAGGAACAGGCTGATGGCAAAGCGCTGGATAACGCCCTCAAGCGCAAGGAACAACTGGAAGTGTCGGCCATGGTGGATCTGGTGGCGGCGGAGTACGCCTTTGTCCGTGGTCGTATGGCTGCCTTGCCGGGGAAGCTGTCCCGGCGACTGGCGTTAATGGATTCCCCTACTGAAATTCAAGACCTGTTGGTGGACAGCATTTCAGAGGCGTTACAGGAGTTGGTGGCGGATGAGCCTGGAAGTATCGAATCTCGATGCGATTGAGTATGCCCGTTCAGAACTGGCCAGGGTGCGCCGGGAGAATCTGAGGCCACCTCCTAATCTGTCACTGGTGGAGTGGGCGGACGAATATCGCTACCTGTCGGCGGAGGCCTCCAGTGAGCCGGGTAAGTGGAAAACCTCAAACGTCGAGGTTTGCCGGGGACCCATGGACGCCTATTCCGATCCCGCTGTGCAGGTGATCACGGTGATGTGCTGCACCCAGCTTATGAAAACTGAACTGATCAACAACATCGTCGGCTATCACATCGACCTGGATCCCTCCCCGATGATCGTTATGCAGCCCAATGAAAAACTGGGTGAAGCCTGGTCCAAAGACCGACTGGCAACGATGATTCGCGATACTCCGGTACTCAACGGACGGATTCTCAGCGACAAGATCCTCCATAAAACCTTTGCCGGGGGGCATGTCTCCATCATCGGCAGTAATGCTCCTGGCGACCTGGCCATGCGACCGGTGCGGATCGTGCTTTGTGATGAGGTGGACAAATACCCCGATAGCGCCGGGGAAGAGGGTGACCCCATCTTCCTGATCGCGGAACGCCAGGCGGTGTTCTGGAACCGCAAGCGGGTAAACGTCTGCAGTCCGACGGTGGAAGGTCGAAGCCGGATTGCCCTGGAGTACAGCAAATCCGACCAGCGCATTTTTGAAGTGCCCTGTCCCCACTGTGGCCATGTGGCGGAAATGAAATGGAGCCAGGTGGACTGGCCGGACAAAGATACCAGCAAGGCCCGCTATGTCTGTGCGGAGTGTGCCAGTCTTTGGAGCGAACCGGAACGACAGCAGGCCATCAAACAGGGCACCTGGCGGGCGACTCAACCCTTCAAGGGACATGCCGGCTTTAACGTCTCCAAGCTGGCCAGTCCCTGGGAGACCCTGTCGGAGCTGGCGGAAAAATGGCAAAACGCCCAGGGCAACCAGCAGCTACTGAAATCGTTCATCAACACCCAGCTGGCGGAAACCTGGAAGCAGAAAGGGGACGCCCCGGAATGGAAGCGGCTCTATGACCGGCGGGACACCTACACCATCGGGCAGGTACCGGAAGGAGTGCTGTTTCTCACTGCGGCCGCAGACGTTCAGAAAAACCGGGTGGAAGTGGAAATCGTGGGCTGGGGGCGGGATAAGCGTTCATGGTCCATCGACTATCTGGTGATTGAGGGTGATATTGCTTCCCCCGAGGTTCAGGCCCGTCTGGATGAAATCGTAACCGGCACCTGGCTAAATCATCTTGGGGTGGAAATGTCCCTGCTGCGTTTTGCCATTGATACCGGCTACAACGCCCAGGTCATCTACAACTGGGCCCGCAGGCACCCGGGCATTGTCATGTGCGTCAAGGGCATGCCGTCCGGCCCGTACCCGATTCTGTGCCGCCCCTCCTATGTGGACCTGAATTTTGAAGGCAAACACATTCAGAAAGGTGTCCAGATCTGGGGAGTGGGAACCGATGCCGCCAAGACAGAGCTCTACGCCTGGCTTCAGATGGAGTTCACAAAAGACAATGATTCGTCATCCCGGCCGCCTGCAGGGTATTGCCGCTTTCCCCAGTACAACGAAGACTATTTCAAGATGCTCACGGCAGAACATCTGGTCACCCGGAAAACCAAACGTGGCACCCAGTACGCCTGGGAGAAGTTCCGGGAGCGCAATGAGGCTCTGGACTGTCGGGTCTATAACCGGGCGGCCGCGGTGGCTGTGGGTATAGACCGCTTCGAAGAAGAACACTGGCGAGAGCTGGAACAGGCACTGGGGCAGTCTCCAGAAAAACAAAAGACACCGGCAGCCAGCCGCAAACGCACCCGCAAGGGGCAATGGATCAAACGCTAATGGCCTTTACACAACAGCAGCTCACCGCACTGGAAGACGCCATCGCCATGGGTACCCTGGAAGTTGAGTATGGCGACAAGAAAGTCCGATACCGCAGCTTGACCGAAATGATGCGGATCCGGGACACCATGCGTCAGGACATTGAGCGTCCCCAGCGGTCACGGGTGGCCTCCTTCAGCAAAGGGCTTCGATAATGGCGGAAAAACAGCGGCTTGGATTATACGACCGGGTTCTGATCAACCTGGCGCCGAATTTCTATATGCGACGCCTGCAGGCCCTGTCCGCGGCCAATATGCTCAAGCGGCGTTATGAAGGGGCCGCCAAGGGGAGGAGAACCGCAGGCTGGCAGGCGGGTGGCAGTTCCGCCACCACCGAGATCGGCCGTGATCTCCATATGCTCATGTACCGCAGCCGCGACCTGCTCAGGAACAACCCCTGGGCTCGGCAGGCACAGCGTGTGATACGAAACAACGTCGTCCGTTACGGCATCGTTGCCGAACTCAAAGGCCCCAACAAAAAAGCCCTGAAAAAGCGCCAGCAACTCTGGCGACAGTGGGCGGAAAGTCACCAGGTCGACGCCAATGGTCAACGAAACCTTTACGGCCTTCAGGCCCTGGCCATGAACACCATTTTTGAGTCCGGGTCGGCGCTGATCCGTCGTCGTCGCCGTCGGGCCAGTGATGGCCTGGCAGTGCCCCTGCAGATTCAGGTGCTGGAACCGGACTGGATCGACACCGGCAAAACCCAGAGCCTGGATAATGGCAACAAAATCGTCCAGGGCAAAGAGTACAACGGCATCGGTCAGCTGGTTGCCTACTGGCTCTTCGACCAGCACCCGGGGGACTACCTTCACTTTCGCCAGTACAATGCCCGCTCCCGTCGGGTGGAGGCCTCTGAAATTCTCCATGTGTTTGACTCGGACCGGCCGGAACAAATTCACGGAGTGCCCTGGTTGTCTCCCGCCATGTTGCGGCTCAGGGATTTTGACGAACTCCAGGACGCCAAGCTGATGCAGCAGAAAATCGCCAGCTGCTTCGCGGTACTGGTGAAAGGCACCGACGCCAACGGGGTGGGCCTGCCCAAAAAGAACAACGGCGACCCGGAACTGCCAGTGGACTCCATCGAGCCGGGCATGGTGGAGTACGTGGGCCATAACGAGATCACCACCGTTACACCGCCCGATGCCGACAACGGCACCGACTATTCCCGTATGGTCTTGCGGGAGATTGCCACCTCCTTTGGCATCACCTATGAACAGCAGACCGGCGACTACAGTCAGGTAAATTATTCCAGTGGCCGTATGGGGCGGCTGGAGTTTGTGGCCAATGTGGAGCACTGGCAGCGGAACATGCTGATTCCCGGTCTCTGCCAGGGCATCTACCGGTGGTTTGATGAAGCCGCTTCCCTGATCGGTGAGAGGGAGCCGGTCACTGCCGACTGGACGCCCCCGGCGGTGCCCGCCCTGGATATGCAGAAAGAAGGGGAGGCGATCCGGGAGTATATCCGGGACGGCCTGATGAGCCAGTCAGAAGGCCTGCGTCGTCTGGGTTACGATCCGGAGAAATTCTTCCAGGAGTACGGGGATGATCTGGCGCGGCTCGATAAGCTGGGGATTGTGCTGGATACGGACCCCCGGAAGACAGCCAGGGGCGGTACACTTCAGCCAGAGGCAAGCCCAGCTGAAGAGTAAGTATTACTTAAAAGGAGTCCATATGAATCAGTTGATAGACTTTTACATACAGAAGCTTGATTGCGAAATGCGCTTGCTGCAAATCAAAGCCGGACAAACGAGCTGCCCGCTCAAAAAATCGCTTTTTTTGGCAGAGTCCAGCCGTGCATCTCTTCGCTTAAAAGGAATCGAAGGTCTTCGTGGCTCATTGACTTCACCTGTGAGGGAAGATACTTAAACTTCTGGATGATGTAGTAGTGAACTGCGTCAAGGCCATCGAGAGCTCTATACCCTTCTCTTTTGGCCAGTTCATCACCAAAAACATCCAGGGTGTAAGCCAGTTCACCCTCGGAGCATCGGAGTCTATGTATAACCTTGTAGTGTTCTGTCGTTTTCATTGAGATCGCTCTATTTGTTCTTGATTGTGTTACACGGGTATGGTCGTACCCGGTAGCTCCAAGACTAAGAAAACAAGAAGCCATTGTCACCATAGAAACCCTGTGCCCAGAAATCCCCCGTCGTTACAACCCGTGACACCCCCTGACCCCCAACCCCTCCCAACCCCTTTCCCCCCTGCATACCATCGTGTCTGAACCTGCGAATTTTCCAATGGAACCCGGACGCGATGGACGACGATCATGTAACCGAACAACACCAGACCCGTGATATTCCGCCCATGCAGTTTGAGGCCCGCGCCATGCCGGGCAGCTGGAACGAAGAGGAACGGACGCTGGAAGTGGTCTGGTCCACCGGTGCCCGGGTGCGTCGGTACGACTGGTGGAAAGACGAAGAATTCAACGAAGAACTTTCCATGGATCCCGCCCATATCCGTATGGAGCGGTTCAACAACAACTCCCCGGTCTGTGATACCCACTCCACCTACTCCCTGAGGAATGTCATTGGCAAGGTTGAGCCAGGGACGGCCACCACCGATGGCACAGAAGGCCGCTGTCGTTTGCGGCTGTCCCGCCGGGATGAGGTGTCCGGCATTGCCCAGGACATTCGTGACGGCATTCTCTGTAACGTCTCCATCGGCTACCGGGTATTCAAGTTCGAGGATGTTTCGGAAAACGACGACAAAATCAAAACCCTCCGGGCGGTGGACTGGGAACCCTACGAACTGTCGTTCGTGCCGGTAGGGGCAGACGATCAGGCCGGTACCCGTTCCCAGCCGGAAGAAAACCACCGTTGTGAATTCATAACCCGGGCGGCAGCGCCCATTAACCCCAGAGAGGAAACCAGGATGGACGAAACAGAAGAAAAGTCCACCGGCGGCCAGCGTGCCGACCAGAGCCAGGGCGGCGCTGCACCGACACCGTCTCCCAGCCAGGAAACCCGCAGTCAGCCCGTGTCGGGTGATGAGGTGCGGGCCGCGGCCGATGCGGCGGTGAAAGCCGAGCGCCAGCGGGTCTCCGATATCCGCCAGGCGGTTCGTTCCGCAAAACTCGGTGATGAATTCGCCGATGAGCTGATCACCAACGGCACGGGGATTGAAGAGGCCCGGAAGCTGATCATCGACAAGTTTGCCGAGCAGGGTGACCAGAACGAAGCCCGTGGTTTTATCAGCTATACCAACACCGCCACTCTGGACGCCAAGCGCTCAGCCATGGAAAACGCCCTGATGCACCGGGTGAATCCGGGCAAGGTGAAACTCACCGATGACGGTCGTGATTTCCGCGGCCTGCGCTTGCTGGATCTGGCCCGGGAAGTGGTGGAGACCAGTGGCGTCAGCACCCGTGGCATGACCCCCAAGGAGATTGCCAAACGAGCACTGTCCACCAGTGACTTCAAGCTGATCCTGGCCAATGTCACCAACAAGACCCTGCAGGACAGCTACGCAGGCAGTCCCCAGACCTTCCGGCCTTTGGTGCGCCAGGTGAGCCTGAATGACTTCAAGCCGGTGCAGCGTACCCGCCTGGGCGATGCCCCTAACCTGGAGAAGGTGAACGAAAACGGCGAGTTCAAGTACGGCAAGCTGGGTGAAGAGGCGGAAAGCTACCGTCTGGAAACCTACGGCAAGATCATTCCCATCACCCGTCAGACCATTATCAACGACGACCTGGACGCCTTTACCCGGCTGGCCCGCATGTATGGTCGTGCCGCTGCGGATCTGGAGTCCGATCTGGTCTGGGGGCTGTTCACCGGGAACCAGAAAATGGCCGATGGCAAAACCATCTTCCATGCCGACCATAAAAACCTCAACGGCTCGGCTGCGGGTATCACCATTGATTCCATTGGTGCCGGTCGTACCGCCATGCGCAAGCAGAAAGGCGTCGATGATCGCCTGATCTCAGTCCGTCCGGAATTCCTGATTCTGCCTTCCAGCCTGGAAACCACCGGGGAGCAGTTTATCAGCCAGAACCTGGCCGCCACCAAAAACGAAGACATCAACCCCTTTGCCGGTCGTCTTCAGCTGATCGCTGAACCCCGCCTGGAAGAGGGTGGCGGCAATGCCAAGGACTGGTTCCTGGGCTGCGGGCCGGACCAGATCGACACCATCGAGCTGGCTTACCTCTCCGGGGATGACGGCCTGGTGCTGGAAGAAGAAGACGGCTTTGATGTGGATGGCGTCAAGTTCAAGGCCCGCCTGGATGTAGCGGCGGCCTTTATCGACTGGCGCGGTTTCTACAAACAGAAAGGCTGAGGGGCTTACTGACTCAGCGCTGGTAACGGGGACCCGTCCCCGTTTCGATCCACTCAGAGGATAAGGACATGGCAGGAAACAAAATACAGGAAGGGCGAATGGTCACCGTGGTGGCCGCGTCCGACGTGGTCAGTGGTCAGGGCATTCTGACCGGTGCGCTGTTTGGCGTGGCAATGACGGATGCCACCACTGGAGAGGCGTTCGAAAAAGACACCTGTGGTGTATACGAGCTGCCCAAAACGGCCGCCGACGATATTGCCCAGGGTGCCAAGGTGTACTGGACCGGTAGCGAAGTCAGCGAAATAGAAACCGACAATACCCTGATCGGTTGCGCCAGTGAAGCGGCCGGTAACGGGGCAACCCTGGTCCGGGTTCGCCTGAACGGCACCGTCTGACCATGGAGTTCGGGCAGCTGGCCAATGGCATGCACCGGGCAATTCTGGCCAGTCCCCTGGCGGAGTCCGCTACGGTGGCCGGAGTCACCACCCGGGTCATCTTCTTCGGGGAGTACCTGGAAGCGGACCCGGTATCCGGGGCACCGGTGGCCAGTATGGACCCGAAAATTGCGGTTCGGCTCAGTGACTTTGCCAACGGGCTGCAACCGGAAGACCGCGTCTCCCTTCGGGGGCTGAACTACATCATTGATGAGGTTCGTCCGGACGGGGAAGGGCTCGCCGAACTGCTACTGAAACGGGACTTCTGACCATGAAGCACCACCGCCAGGCTATCCGCGAAGCCATGGTCGCCCAGTTGACCGGCAAGACCGACGCCGGTGACCGGGTGTTTGCCAACCGGCAGCGGCCACTGCGTCCGGCAGACCTGCCCTGCCTGCTGGTGTACATCACCACGGAAAGCTGTGACACCGGCTATGCCGAACACACCGCGCCCCGACAGGACAAGCGACGGTTGACCGGTGTTGTGGATATCCGGGCAGAGAGCCGGAACGGACTGGATGACCTGCTGGATCGCCTGGCAGCCCAGGTGGAAGCCGCGGTGTTTCAGGATGTCAGCTTTGGCCAGACGGTGGCGGACAGCTTCCTGAGCGGAACCCACATTCAGTTCAGTGAAGAGGGCGAACACTGCATCGGTGCCTGTGAACTGAGCTTTGAACTGCACTATTACACCGATGCCAGTCCCGATCCGGACAGCTGGCCTTACTGGAACAGCGCCAGGGTCACCATCAACACGGACAGCGGTGAATCCGCCGAACAATCCATCAACCTACCGGGGAGTGACCAGCCATGAAGCTGCATATCAAACCCAGAAACGGCCTGAAGGTGCGTACCCCGGCGGGTCATCACCTTCGACCTGAAGGTGAACAGGTCACACAGGACAGCTACTGGCTGCGCCGGCTCAAAGCCGGTGATGTGGAGCTGGTCGAGAACACCACCAGAAAACAGGGAGTGAAGGCAAAATGAGCATCAGCTTTAACCAGATCCCCAACGGCCAGCTGACGCCGTTTGTCTTTGTGGAGTTTGATAACTCCCATGCCAACCAGGGGCCTGCTATCCAGAACTACCGGGCATTGATGCTGGGCCAGCGTCTGCCATCCGGCACTGTCTCCGCCGATGTCCCTGCCCGGGTCACCAGCGAAGAGCAGGTCGCCGAGTATTTTGGCCGGGGCTCCATGATCCATCAGCAGGCCCAGGCGTTTCTCGGCAATAACCGGGTGACCGAACTCTGGGTGATTGCCCAGGACGATCTGAGCGCCGGTGTGCAGGCAACGCTGGATCTGACCATTACCGGCACGGCCACCCAGTCCGGCACCTTCAATTTAATGGTGGGTGGGCGTCGTGTACGTGCCGGGGTGACGGTGGGTGATAACACCACGGCCATTGCCACTGCCGTGGCCGCCGCGGTCAATGCCGACACGGAACTGGCCGTTACCGCCACCGCTTCTGCGAGCACGGTTACCTTCACTGCCCGCCACAAAGGCGAGGTTGGCAATGGTATTGATGTGCGCTGCAACTATTACACCGGCGAACGCTTTCCGGAAGGGGTCAGTGCACCCCGGCAAGCATACCTGACCGGTGGCACCGGCAACCCGGATATCAGTGCGGCCATTGCCGCCATGGGGGATGAGGCTTACCACATCATTGCCATGCCTTACACCGATGCGGCCAACCTCACTGCCCTGGAAACAGAACTGGCCTCCCGCTGGGGACCGGAACGGCAGCTGGATGGGCTGGCGTTTGCCGCGGCCAAAGGCAGTCATGCCGAACTGGGCACCCTGGGGGATTCCAGAAACTCCGAACACGTCAGTATGGGTGGCTTTGCGGGTGTGCCGACCCTCCCCTGGCAGTGCGCTGCAGCACAGGCCGCCGTGGTGGCACTCCATGGCCAGATTGACCCGGCCCGGCCGTTCCAGACACTGCCTCTGGCCGGTGTGCTGGCTCCCTGGCCGGAAGACCGGTTTACCCGACAGGAGCGTAACCTGTTGCTGAACGACGGCATCAGTACCTTTACGGTGAGCCCCGGTGGTGAGGTGCTGATTGAGCGACTGGTGACCACTTATAACCTCAATGCCCAGGGGGCACCGGATCCCAGTTACCGGGATGTAAATACGCTGTTGACCCTGAGCTATCTGCGGTTCGACTTTCGCACCTACATCACCAACAAGTACCCGCGCCACAAACTGGCGGGCGACAGCGTTCAGGTACCCTCCGGGCAGGCCATTATGACGCCCTCCCTGGGCAAGGCCGAAGCCATTGCCAAGTTCATGCAGTGGCAGAACCTGGGCCTGGTGGAAGAGCTGGACCAGTTCAAGCGGGACCTGGTGGTGGAACGTGACGCCCAGGACCCGAACCGCCTGAACTGGCTGTTGCCGCCGGATCTGATCAACCAGCTGCGCATCAGTGCGGCCAAAATTCAATTCAGGGTATAGGGAGGCTGAATCATGAGTCAGATGAGAAAGGGTGGCATCATCGAAGTCACAGTGGATGGCAGCCGCATGGACGCCAAGGGTGCGTTCAGCTACAACCTCGGGCTCCCCCAGCGGGAAGCCCTGGTGGGGGCCGACAAGGTCCACGGGTACAAGGAGACGCCCCAGGTGGCCTACATCGAGGGGGCGATTACCGACAACATCAACCTGGATCTGAAACAGCTGGTGAGCTCGGTCAACATTACCGCGGTTCTGCGCCTGGCCAACGGCAAGAGCGTGGTGCTCAGTAACGGCTGGTATGCCGGAGAAGGCACCGGGAACTCGGAAGAGGGAGAAATTCCCCTGCGTATTGAAGCCATGAGAGGGGAGGAGATCAGCTGATGGCAGCCATGACCAATACCTACACCCTGAAACACCCGGTCATGGTCGGAGACACCCATGTGACCCAGCTGCAATTCCAGCGCCCAAAGGCCAAGCATATGAAAGGCATACGACTGGGGGGCGATATCGGCATGGACGATATTCTGCTGCTGGCCGGTCGGATATCCGGACAGTCCTCCCTGGTGATGGATGAGCTGGACATAGAAGACGTACTGGAAGTGGCGGAGGTAATCAGCGATTTTTTGCCCGCTGGCGAAGCGACTGGGCCGACTGGTTCGGCGTGATCGCCGGTACGTTTCACTTTCCCCCCTCTGAACTCTGGGCCATGGATGACCAGGATCTTGAATTCTGGATCCATCAGGCCCGGCAATGGATTGAAGCCAGGGAGACCTCCTGATGGCCAGAAACCCCAACCTGAAAATCGAAATCAGCGCCCTGGATAAGCTGGCCCAGCCCATGCGCCGGATCAACCGGCGTTTTGACCAACTAAACCGGCCGGTAAAAAAACTCCAGCGCTCGTTCCGGGCCCTGGGGCGGGAAGCGGGGCTGAAGAAAATGGGCCATGCCTTTGCCGGTATTGGTCGCAGTGTGGGCAAGGTGGGCAAGGAGCTGGGGGGCATCATTACCAAAATGGGGGTGCTGGGTGGCCTGGCCGGAGCCGGAGGGCTGGCGGTGGGCAAATCCTTTGTGGACACCGCGGCCCAGTTTGAAAAGTTTGAAACCATTTTATCCCGGCTGGAGGGCAGTGCCGATGCCGGTAAGAAGTCCATGGCCTGGATAGAAGATTTTGCGGCCAACACCCCTTATGAGCTGGAACAGGTCACGGATGCCTTTGTCAAACTCCGGGCCTACGGGATGGATCCCATTGGCGGCGACCTGCTGCGTACCCTGGGGGACACTTCCGCGGCCATGGGCAAAGACATCATGCAGGCAGTGGAAGCGGTGGCCGATGCGGTGACCGGTGAAAATGAACGACTCAAGGAGTTTGGTATCAAGGCCTCTTCCGTGGGTAAGAAGATTGTCTACGAGTACACCAACAGCGCGGGCAAGACCATGCGCAAGGCGGTACAGAAAGGCAACCGGGAAATGATTCAGGGCACCCTGCAGGCTATCTGGAACGATAAATACGGGGGCGCCATGAAAGACCTGTCCAAAACCTGGGAAGGGATGATCAGTAATTTATGGGACCAATGGAACCGTTTCAAAAGAATGGTGATGGAAAATGGCCCCTTCAAACTGCTGAAAGAAAAGTTAAAGGGCTTTCTGGATCGGCTGAACGCCATGGCTAAATCGGGAGAGCTGGAAGCCAAGGCAAAAGCACTGGGCCAGAACCTGGTTATTGCTTTTTACAAAGTGCGTGATGCGCTGTTTTCCCTGCGTGATGGCTTTAAGGAGTTGTCCGAAAAGCTGAAGCCTTTTATTGACTTCGGAAAGCAACTGGTCGACCGGTTTGGCGGCGTCAACGGAGTGCTGACGGCTTTGGGTGTCCTGATGGCGGGTAAGCTGATCATCGCCCTGGGGGCTTTGGTGGTTGCGTTTCAGACGCTGGGGCTGGCGATTATGGCAACCCCGGTGGGCTGGTTGATGGGAGCGCTTGCGGGGCTTGTTGCATTGGGCACCCTCCTGTTCAAGAGCTGGAGTGAGTTTTTTGAATTTTTGAAGTCGCTGGGCAAATGGCTATTGATGAATAACCCCATGGCATTGATTCTGAGAGGCGTCAATTTACTGCTCAAAGCCCTGACCGGCTTCGATATTCTGGACAGCATCAAAAAGAAACTGGCCAATCTGTTGCCCGGCTGGATTACCCGCAAGCTGGGTTGGGGGGAAAGTGACAGCCCTTCTGGCAAAACGGCCACCACCCTGCCTACAGCAGGGGAGGCCCGTTCGGCGGCATCGGTTCGCCAGCAGGCCGCCCGGCAGCAGACCATCGACGTTCACAACCGGGCCGCGGTTACGGTGGACTTTGCCAATGTGCCTAGGGGAACCCGGGTGCAGTCCTCCACGGATCGGGGCACCGATCTGGATACTTCCCTCGATTATGCCATGAGCTGGTAAGGAGTCCATCAATGACCTGGCACCAGCATTACCAACAGGCCAGCTTCCGGGGTGTTCCCTTTTTTGTTGAACTGCACAACGCCAGCGGCGGTCGCAATACGGACAGCCAGGACTTGGTTGACCAGGAAGAGGGCAGCACCGTAGACACAGGGCGCAAGACCCGGCGCTATTCCGTGGACGCCTATGTGGTGGGTGCTGACTACCAGTGGGGGCGGGATGCCCTGTTGAACGCCCTTGATCAGTCCGGGGCCGGTGAACTGGTTCACCCCTACCTGGGCGTACTGCGGGTGATCTGCGACAGCTGGCAGCTGCGGGAGTCGGTGGCAGAAGGAGGAATGGCCCGCTTTTCCCTGACCTTTTCGGAAGAGGGCGAGGCCAGCAACCCCCGGGCCTGGACGGACCGGGTCAGCACTATAGAGAAGCTGGCGGATCTGGCGGAAGCTGCCAGCATCGAGGGCTTTTCAGAAACCTTCTCCACTGACGGCACGCCGGACTTTGTGGCCAGGGATGCCCTGGAACAGCTGGCCAGTGTCACGGAAAAAATCAACCAGGTCAGTGCCCGTTTGGGTGGTCTGGGTAATCAGAGCATTCCGGGCATCAGTGAGTTGAATAACAGCGTCAGCGCTGCCACCGGACTGATGGGGGCGTTTCGCAGTTTGACGACGCTGGGCAACCCTTTGGGCTCCCTGTCATCCCTGGCCGGTTTATTGAATTACGACAGTGGTACCACTGCCATCAATCCACTGACGACCTCCAGACAACAGCAACAGGACAACCGGCTGGCAACGGAAGCCCTGACCCGTGAGGCGGCGTTGATCACCTCGGCGCGGCTGGCGGTACAGGCTCCCTTTGACTCCGTGAACCAGGCAGAGTCCACCCGGGACCGGTTGCTGGGCTCTCTGGATGATATGGCAGGTAATACCTTCAGTGACAATGTCTTTCAACAGTTGCAGGCATTGCGCCAGGGGCTATGCCAGACCCTGCCCGATCCCACACTGCCCCGGGTGGGGGAGTACACGTCAGCGGTTACCCAACCGGCACTGGTGGTGGCCTATGACCTTTACCGGGATCCGGAGCAGGGCAGCGATATTGCCCGGCGGAACGGTGTCGCCCATCCCGGCTTTCTGCCCGGCGGCCAGCCACTGGAGGTGCTGACCCATGGCTGATATCCGGTTAACCCTGGGGGGCAAGATCTGGACCGGTTGGGAGTCGGTCACCCTGAGAACCGGGGTGGAGTTTCTGGCCGGCGCCTTCAGCCTCAGTGTGGGCAGCCAGTGGCAGGGAGTGAACACCCTGGACTTTGACGCCCCCTGTGCCCTCAGCCTGGGTGAGACGCCGGTGGTGAATGGATACATTGGTCAGCTCCACAGTGTCAGCGACACCGGGCTGAAAACCCGGGAACTGCTGGGGTGGGACCGGGCTGCGGACCTGTCCGCCTGCACGGTAGAGCCTGGGCAATTCCGCAACACTGACCTGCTGACGATCATTAACGCCATTGGCAAACCCTTTGGTGTGACCGCCAGCAGTCAGCTACCCCCGGAGCGGGTCCGGCGTTTTGATCTGCTGCCCGGTGAGACCGGATCGGAAGCGTTGGACCGTCTCGGTCGAACCTTTGCGGTGCTGATTTTCAGTAATGGTCGCGGAGAGTTGCAGGTAACCCGGGGGCGTTCCTCTGAGCCATTTCAAACGGCACTGGTGGAAGGGGAGAACATTGTCACCTCAGACCTGAGGGATGACCGCACCCTGCGCTTTTCTCATTACCGAACGCTGGGGCAGCTGGGTGGATTGAGCAATGAGATGGATCCGCAGTCCCGCTGCACACCATCAGGGCAGGCTCGGGATCAACAGATCAGGCGTCATCGACCGTTTACCCTGCTGGCCGAGTCCTCCATGGACAGTCGCCAGTGTCAGCGTCGGGCTCAATGGCAGGCGGCAGTGTCCTCTGCCCGTAGCTGGCGGCTGAAGGTCAGGGTGAAGGGCTGGACTGGCCTGAATGCCCAGCTCTGGCGTCCCTGGGTCAATGTGCCGGTCACCATTGGCAGTCATAACATCAACGAAACCCTGCTGGTGACGGGCTGCACCTATAGCGCCACTCGCTCAGCCCGGTTTACCGATCTGGAACTGGTCAGGGCCGACGCCTATGAGCTGCAGCCGGACAGGAGTCAGTAATGGAGTTTCGACAGCAGCTGGCCCGGGCACTGGCCCCCCTTATACACCGTCTGCAGCTGATGATTGGCCGGGCGGTGATTCATACCCTGAACGACAGTAGCCAACTGCAGAGCCTGCAGCTGGAGGTGCTTGACGAAGAGCTGAAAGAACCAGTGGAGCGGCTGCAGGAGTATGGCTTTACCAGCCACCCGAAACCGGGAGCCGAAGCGGTGGTGCTTTTTCACGGTGGCAACCGCGACCATGGACTGGTCATCGCCGTGGAAGATGTGCGCTACCGATTGAAATCCCTGAAGCCCGGTGAAGTGGCCATTTATGACGACCTGGGCAACCGCATTCACCTGACCCGGGAGCGGATCCATGTTCACGGGGTGACGGCCCTGGTGGTGGATGCTCCGGAAACCACCTGGAACGGCAATATAAATCTTAATGGAACGCTGTCGGCAACGGAGGATGTGACCGCAGGGGGCATCAGCCTGAAAGGGCATAAACACCCCGGCGACAGTGGTGGCACCACAGGAGGCCCTCAATGAGCTGGAGGCCCTCAATGAGCAGGAGACCCCAATGAGCGACTTACGACTGGTGATGTCTGGCGGCGGAGCCGACCTGGAAGTGCTGGCCGGTGACCTGATGATGGATGACGGACTGGAAACCCAGATCATTGTCAGCCTGTTCACGGATCGGCGGCTGCCGGATGACATGACGGTGCCGGAAGGGTTTGACCGGCGGGGATGGTGGGGAGATGCCCTCGGCAATGAGGCAGGGGATGAAACCGGCTCCCTGCTCTGGCTGCTCCAGCGGGAGAAGCTGACCCCGGCGGTGGTGGATCAGGCCCGGCGATACTGCGAACAGGCGCTGACCTGGCTGGTCAGTGATGGCGTGGCGGAACGTGTCATCGTGGCCACTGAAGTGCACCGTCCTGACGCCCTGTTGATCAGCGTGACCGTACAAAGGCCGCAACAGCCCCCAGTAAAATACCAGTACCAGGCCCCCTGGGGCGCCCAGTCCAGCCGGAACTGATTCATGCCATTTATACGACCACCCCTGAAAGAGATTGCCGAGCGCATCACTGCCGATCTGGACAGCCGGATGGGGGGCGCGTCCTTTCGCCGCTCCGTAAAAAGCAAGCTGGCCACCTCCCTGGCCGGGGCCACCCATGGCCTTTATGGCTATCTGGATTACCTGGCCAAACAGATCAACCCGGCAGAGGCGGAAAAAGAGTTTTTGAGGCGCTGGTGTGTCGTCTGGGATGTTCTGCCCCATGATGCGGTGACTGCCACGGGGCAGGTGACGTTTACCGGCAATCCCGGAGCGGTTATCAATCAGGGGGTGATGCTCACCCGCAGTGATGGCGAAACCTACAGGGTCACCACCGGGGTGACGCTCACCGACGGTTCGGCTATAGCGGATACAGAGGCCACTGAAGCCGGGGAGTCCGGCAACACCGAAGCCGGTGTCCTGCTGCAGTTGCAGTCACCCATTGAAGGGGTACAGGCCGAAGCAGTGGTGACCCCCGGGGCGATTACCGGCGGCATGGACGCTGAAAACGATGACGCCCTGCGAGAGCGGCTGTTATTGCGTATTCGCAAGCCTGCCCGGGGTGGCAACCCTGACGACTACGAATGCTGGGCCCGGGAGGTGCCGGGGGTGGATCGAGCCTGGTGTTACCCCAACAAGATGGGGCTGGGGAGTGTTTCTCTCACGTTTACCGCAACGGATCCCGACAACCCCATACCCGACACTGCACTGGTGACCGCCGTCACGGAACACATAGACGCCGTGCGCCCGGTAGCCATGAAAGAACGCTACATCTACGCGCCGGTGGCAGACCCTCAAACCATCACCATTGCCAACCTGCAGCCGGACACCCCGGAAGTGCGGGCCGCTATTGAAGCGGAGTTGAAAGACCTGTTTTACCGGGAAGCGAAACCGGAAGACGGCAACGGGCAGGGCGTGGTGCCGGTCAGCCTGATCCGGGAAGCAATTTCTGTGGCCAATGGCGAAACCGACCACGATCTGGTCAGCCCGGTGGATGATATTACGCCGGCAGAAGGGGCCATGGCCACTTATGGAGGGGTGACATGGCAGTAGATCGAGCCAGTCGCTATGCCGAGCAACTGCGGCAACTGTTGCCCAGAGGTCTGGCCTGGAATACCGACCAGGGCAGCACCCTGAATGAACTGGTGGAAGGTCTGGCAAACGCCTTCGCCCGGGTGGATCGAAGGGCAGAGGACCTGGTCAGCAATGCGCTGCCCCAGTCAACATCGGAACTGCTGCCGGAGTGGGAGCTGGCAGCGGGTCTGCCGGAAGATTGCGGTGGCACCCCTGAAACACTGGAGCAGCGTCGTTCAGCCCTGGTGGAAAAACTGGCGGAAGTGGGGGATCAGTCCCGAGCTTTTTATCTTCGGCTGGCCGACCGGTTGGGGCATACCATCACCATTACCGAGTTCAGCCAGCCAAAGGCAGGCATGGCGACAGCGGGCGATCGGTGCTACGGGGCAGACTGGCATTTTGTCTGGCAGGTAAACATGCCCGACAGCCTGACCATCCATCAGGCCACAGCAGGGCGCAGCGTGGCCGGTGAAGCCCTGACCAGCTGGCAGAGTGGCCAGTTGGAATGCCTGTTTCGACGGCTCAATCAGGCCCATAAAGTGGTGCTGTTTCAGTACGGACAATAACTGGACTACAGCAGGACAATAAAAAACGGAGAACCACCATGCATCGAATTGATGGCCCAGGCGCCACCAGTGACAACCGCTTTACCGGCGGCAACCCCCAGGCGGGCATTCCTGCCACGGTGATTACACCGGACTGGCTGAACAGCCTTCAGGAAGAGCTGGTCAGTGTGATCGGCGAGGACAACCTGGACAAAAGCCAGACCAACCAATTGTTGAAGGCGATTCAGGCCATGAGCGCCAGTCAGGCCGTAGGCAAACTCAATCTTCGTATTATTGATCCCGCTAACCTGCCTGCTTTAGCACCCAATGAGTTGGTACCCATGGGCCAAGAGCTGAACCGGGCGGATTATCCGGAGCTGTGGCAGTACATCGAAAGCAGTGGGGCCATGGTCAGCGATAGTGTCTGGCAGCAGGCCAATCGGGAGGCGTTTTTTAGCTCGGGGAATGGCTCTACAACGTTCCGGCCCGGAAATTTGGTAACCGGAGTGTTTCCGCGATTTCTGGATTTGGCAGGATTGTATGACCCGGATAGGGCCTCTCGCGTTGGTGGGAATGTGGCGGGGAGTTGGCAGAGAGATGATTTAAAAAACCATTGGCACCCATCAATCTCAAATGATGATCCGTACGGGTTTGGTTATTACGGAGGGGGGACTCTGACAAGCTCTTCTGGGCGGTCTGTAACAAATTATGGTGACTCCACGTATCTGGTTGATCACGCAGAAACTCGACCGAAAAACATCGCCATTCTCCCCACTTACACATTCAAATAACGAGAGACGCCATGACTCATACTATCCACCACAGCTTTGACCGCCAATCCCGCCGTTATCTTGGCCCATGCCCAATCCCGGCCAGTATTCTCGACCCGGTGAACCAGTCGGCAGCACCGGCCAACACACTGCCATTCGCGCCCCCGGAAGCAGGAGAGAATGAGACGGTTCTGGTCACAGAAACCGATGATGACTGGGAGGTTGTAAAGGACTATACCGGCACGGTTTATCAAAAGGCTGACGGCCAACCAGTCGAGCACAGTGAGCTGGGAGAGTTACCGGAAACACTAACCCACCTGAAGCCGGGTAGTCCGTTTGATAACTGGGTTGAATCTAGCCAGAGCTGGGTTATTGATCTGGAAGCGGAGAAGAAGCATTACTGTGATCAGGCGCTGGAAGCTCTGAAAACTGAACGCAACCGCCATCGGCTTCAGGGCTTTGCTTATCAGGGGCACCAGGTGGAAGCCACAGAAATCGACCAGGGCAATATTGTTGCGGTCATCACCGGTTACACAGAAGGCATCCGTGCCGAAGATGTGCCGGTGTACTGGAAAACTGCGCCAAACCAATATCTGACCCTGAACGGCAAACCCGATGCAGTTGCCCTTGCCACAGCCATGGACACTTATGTCCAGAGCCTGTTCGGAATAGAGGCCCAGCTGGCCCAGCAAGTTGCGGCTATGACCACCGACCAGCTCAAGGCGTTTGATGCCAGCACACAGTTCCAGGAAGCCTTTGACAACCTGCCATAACTCCCCCTCACTTGCCGTGACCCTTTGTGACTCCCCATGAACCACGCCTGCGTACTGCGGGCGTCGTCCTTTTTACAATGGCAACAGGACTAACCCCCACAGCTGTGTGCCGTAAATGGATGACATGAACAGTGAACTCAGTGCCAGGGCTCTGACCGTTTCTATCGCAATAGGCGCTGCCGTTGTTCGCCTGATTATGGACGCCAGACACATCACCTTTATTGCCGTTCTCCGGGCGGTGTTTGTAGCCGCCTTTGTGGCCTACCTGGTGGGGGAAGCCCTGTCCGGTGTGGCCATCTCGGACGGTGCCAAGAATGCCATGGTGGGTGTCGCCAGCCTGCTCAGCCGGGAACTGGTGGAAGGATTGATTCAGCTGGGTCAGCAGTGGAAGAAAAATCCAAAAGCGTTTCTGGACAGCATTCGCAAAGGGGGAAAGTGATGTTCAAGTTTGGTGCCCGCTCCGAACGGCGCATGCAGGGGGTAGACCCCATGCTGACCCGATGTGCTTCAGAAGCACTGGCCCGTTCAGCTTACGATATGACCATCCCCTGGATGGGAGGCGTCAGAACCGTTGAGGAACAGGCTGAAATCTTCAGCCGGGGTGCATCAAAATGCGATGGGGTAGACCAGCTCTCTTATCACCAGAGTGGCAAAGCCCTGGACATTGAACCCGTTGGCTATAACCGACAACTGGCAGACCCCTCCTACCTGCCTAAAGCCCGAAACCATTTCGCTCAGCAGATGTTTGACCAGTTCTCCCGCATGAAAGCTGCTGGAATCGTACCGGCTAATATCGTCCTGCACTGGGGTGGACTCTGGGGAGCCAACGGCTGGGATCCACAACACTGGGAACTGAGGGAATACTGATATGGACTGGAGCGCTGTTGGCAAACTGATATCCAGGGCAGCACCCCTGGTGGGTGGATTACTGGCAGGTCCCGGCGGTGCCCGCATTGGCGGCATGGTGGCCAGTGCCCTGGGCACCGACCCGGAACCCGAAGCCGTGGCCAAAGCCATCCAGGACAACCCTGAAGCGCTCATCGAACTAAAGCGGTTCGAGACCGAAAACGAACAGCACTTGCGGGAAACCACTTTCAAAACCCTTCAGGTCGAACTGGCCGACAAGGCCAACGCCCGCTCTGCCCACAAAGACAGCAAAATGCCCGCTATCATCACGGTGATGATGACCCTGATTGTGGGTGTGTTGCTGCTGGCCCTGTTCAATCTGGAACTGCCAGAAGGCAACAAGGATGTAGCGTTCATGCTCTTCGGCCAGGCCGTTACCCTTTGGGGCGCATCGGTCACATACTGGGTGGGCACCACTCGCAGTAGCAGTGATAAGAGCAAGATGTTGGGGCAGGCGTAACCATGGGTGAGTATGAAAAAGCCCGCTGGACGGCGGGCTTCTGGTTAAACGGACTGATATCCGAATTTTCGTAGTAGTCGTTTTTTGCGTTTAATGTCTCGGGATACGGAGCTCTTCTGAAAAGAAGCGATAACTTTTTTAGCTTCTTCACTTAAGGTGAATGCAACTGTCTGTTCGGCTTTTCTATTGTTTTTATCTTTCATCGAAAGAAGCCCTCAGTTCTTGAGAAAGGTGCTCAAGGCAGATCCTGCTAGTGAACTGCCGGATTATATCCTCGTAAAGTTCTGATTGTCCTTTTTGAAAGGTTCCCGGCTTTTTGGCCGTAAGTGAGAGCAAATAAATGGTCTCACCCCGTAAGCTATCACTAATCCCAAAGCACAGTAAAGAAGTGTCGGCTTCGGTAGTACCAGCTTTAATATAGCCTCTATTCTTTCGTGCCTGCTCTTTTTTTGTAGAGCTTACAATATGAAGCCCTCTTTTTTCAATGGCTCTCATTGCCGCACTGCTGGGGTTTTGTAGCTGGGCAGGCGTTGTTTTGGGCACTCTGTGAGGGTCAAGATATAGCCACTGATCAGGCTTTCCATCTACCACTCTCGCCAGGGAGAGACGGAACGTTATGTTGGGGTATATTTGCTCAAAAACGGACTTGATCCCAGAGCAGAGCATTCCGATCTGATCCTGGTGGAATTGATTGTCATAAACATCCATGATGTTTCCAGACTGATACTGTAACTTTGCGGTAATTCTTCTTACCTTAAAGTCAACAACTTTGTTGATATTTTCGCTGATTGTTATTAGTTCAACCATGCTGACATCGCTGGCGGATGCATAGTCTTCAATCACGCTATATATAAACTTGAGCAGCCAGACTGACACCAGCACTGCGAAAATGGTCAAAAGAGGGTCTGCAAACCAGCTGGTTATGAAGCCTCGTTTTTCTTCACTGAGAAACGATAAAGACTGGTTCAGCCGATCAATCATGTTCTCACGTGTCATAGCCAGCCCGAGAGCAGGGATGGTTGTCATTAGTAAAGGCCTCACGCCGTTACTTACCAACCTACGTTTATTGAGGCGGACAAACCACAAGGCAGCTCTGCGCAAGGTTCCCGACTGATAGTCCTCTGCCTTCATTGGCCCTTTTTTCCTGTTGTTTTTATCAGCAGAAAATCATACCAATTATTGGCATACTTTGTGTAGTCTCTGACGCGGGAGGGCTAAAGCAGGCATGGAAAGGCATTGATCGGCAGTATTGTTCGCTACCATGCTTATCTGGCAGGATATCGGCTTCACCCACAACAATAATCGGAAACAGGGATGAAACAGCTATTGATGACCACCCTTAACTGGGTGTTTGGTGTGCTTTTTCTATTGGCGGGTATTTTCTCTTTGTGGACATCGCTCAGTGCAGCTGTCGCAATTCTGATGATGTCAGGGCTTTTGCTTCCCCCGGTAAGAAAGTTTGCATATGAAAAATCAGGTTCTGCAATGCAGACCAAACATCGGGCGTGGTCACTGGTCGGCCTTTTTATATTTTCATCCATATTTCTTGGCCAGGCCATTGACGATGAAAATGAGCGTAAGGCTATTGCCCTTGGTTTCAAAGATGCCTCGGAACATCAGAAAGCATTGAGTGTTGGTTTTGATAATTACCAGGATTACCAAGAGTATCTTGCATACATTCAGAAGCAAAAAACAGCTGCTGCAGAAAAGGAAAAGGAAAAAGAAAGAGCCAGGGCAGAGGAAGAAGCCCGATTGGCGGAGCTGAAGAAACAGCAGGAAGAGAAAGCGTGCCGGGAGAGCATCCAGTGTTGGGGTGACCGACACCTGACCGAAGCCAGTATCCAGTGTGATGACCGGGTAGAGCGTTTCGCCAAATACGACCACGAGTGGACCGACGGTTTTTTTGACGCCAAGTTCAGCCGAGCCATCTGGAGAGACCAGGAGGCAGGCCACGTCAAATACGTGGGGGACAAAATCAAGTTCCAGAATGGATACGGTGCCTGGCAAAACCATATCTACGCCTGCTACTACGACACCACCACCGGCCAGGTGCTGGATGTTGAGGTGTATCCGGGGCGGTTGTGAAGACGGCCCTCGTTTGACAAATGGTCGGGGGAGAGGCGTCCGGCTACCTTCTTCCCTGACTCTCCGTTTCCAGCCGCACCTCAGCCAGCTCAATTATTTTTTTCAGCTCCCGTTCGCGCAGCCGGGACATTAAGTACAGCAGTTTTGACATAGTAACACTTTTATTCTGAACCCCCAGGATCAGCCAGTCCATTGAGAAGCCAAAGGCGCTACCGATCTTTTGAATGTCAGTAAGAGAGGGGTTGATTTTGTTTCTTTCCCATCGGCTCCAGGTGCTCGGGTGAACCTGGACCCGTTGGGCCATGTACGACTGACTCTTTCCTAAATCCAGCCTGGCGAGTCGTAGCCTGCCACCAAAAGTGCGTTTCATGTGAGTGTTGCCTGTCAGAGCAAGTGAACCAAACGCACAAGAATAGCTGAAACCGTTGCAGCTGCAGCACGTTGGTTAGTCATTGGACGACAGAGACTGATTAAAAAAGTCAAATATGGCAGTATAAAAAACAGGGTTATTACTGTATAAATACACAGTATTTTTCAAGGGTAGAAAAAGAAGAGGTAGGCATGGAGCTGGTAGCCATCATAGAAGTAGCCCGCAGCGAGAACCACGAGGCTCTAAGCCTCATCATCCAAGAAGAAGAAAAAGGAGCAAAGCTATGCAGCATTAGGCGCCATATTCTGGCAGTAGACGAACGCCTGTTTGCGGCGTTGAAGAAGGCGGAAGCACTCTCACCTTCCAAATAAGAGTGCATTCCAGGTGATCCACGCAAATAGATCGGTGCCGGGTGTTGACATATCAACACTCGATACCCGGTTATTCCCCCGAAGGGTATTGTATTACCCGGACACCCGGCTCAGTGGCCGTTTGTCCAGCGGGCGACATGAACCCGCAGTGTTGCGCTGTCAGACGCGAGGCGATATGAGCGGGTGCTTATACCGTGGCCGAATAGTACCATTGATCAACATGGCTTTACATTGCGCGCCTGCACAAAATTAAAAAATGTGTGAGTAGAGGGGTGCCTGTATGAACAGCTGGTTAAGCGACATTCGCCATGGGGCATTTTTGGGGCATTTTATACAGCAATTAATAGCCTTTCAGAGCCATGGTACGATTTAATTGATTGTTTTAATTCTTTAATAATCAATAAGTTGTATGAAAAAAGGAGGGTGAGAAAAATAAGCGACACATAATGGGCGTGTGTTTGGATAGGTCGGTATTTGTCATCGAGTTCTATGGATTAAGAAACGGTCTTGATTTCCCGGGTTGCTGTCAGGGCCGGTAGTCCGTCCAGGAGCCTGTTATTCAGGCCCGGACGGAATAGCCCATGAGCCCCATCTCAAATAATCATGAAGACAATGTTACCATGAGCTGGCTGCAGGCCACACAGTAACTTCAGTTGCGGTCAATATTGGTTTTAATCAGGCCCGCCTGCACAGGTTGTGGGATGAGCCTGATTCAGGAAAATGTTGTGTTATCGGTTCAGGCATCTCTCAGCATAGTGGTAGCCTGATAAGAAAGTAACGGCTCTTTTGAATAACGAGTGGTAAGCAAAGTGTGCTGCCTGTTATAACGCAGCCTGGTGGGAATACAATGGATTCAGTATCGGTAAAACACAGTGAACTGCTGGTTCAGGAAATCGCTTCAGTATTGCAGAGGCGGGGGTGGTCTCTGGCCACCGCGGAGTCCTGTACAGGAGGAGCCATTGGCAGGGAGTTGACCGCTGTGCCAGGGAGTTCGCTCTGGTATGAAGGTGGCGTTATCAGTTACTCGAACGATGTTAAAACACGTCTGTTATCCGTGCCAGGGCCTGTTCTCGAAAAGTGTGGTGCAGTGAGTGAGCCTGTCGCCCTTGCAATGGCGGAGGGGGTAAGGAAACTTCTATTGACGGACGTTTCCATTGCGGTGACAGGGATTGCGGGGCCAGGTGGCGGGACACCTGACAAACCGGTGGGTACTGTCTGGATCAGTTGGAGCCTTGCGGATAACTGTATAGCCCGGTGTTTCCATTTCCAGGGAGAGCGCTCCCAGGTTCGGTCTCAGGCGGTGATGGAGGCTTTGAAAGGGCTCTTGAACTTGTTGCAGTGATGATACACTGAGCGCTTTGTGATGAATCGAATAATATACTGGACAAATTTCCAGTACATGTTTAAATATACAGTATCTGTAGTTTCCAAGTTTCCTGATGACGTCAGACACAAATTGAGGGCATAAAAATGGATGACAACCGCAAGAAAGCGCTGGCCGCTGCATTAAGTCAGATTGACCGGCAGTTTGGTAAAGGCGCGGTGATGCGCATGGGAGACCAGAAGCAGGAAGCCATTCCGGCGATTTCCACGGGGTCTTTGCAGTTGGATATCGCCCTCGGAATCGGCGGCTTGCCCAAGGGACGTGTTGTTGAAATTTATGGTCCTGAATCATCTGGTAAGACCACGCTGACCCTGAGCTGTATTGCCCAGGCACAAAAGCAGGGGGCAACCTGTGCCTTTGTGGATGCTGAACATGCCCTTGATCCTCAGTACGCCGGCAAACTGGGGGTTAATGTGGATGACCTTTATGTCTCCCAGCCGGACACCGGTGAGCAGGCGCTTGAGATTACCGATATGCTGGTACGTTCCGGTGCAGTGGATGTCATCGTGGTGGACTCCGTTGCGGCTCTGGTGCCCAAAGCCGAGATTGAAGGTGAGATGGGGGATTCCCACGTAGGTCTCCAGGCCCGCCTGATGTCTCAGGCACTGAGAAAACTGACAGGCTCTATCAAGCAGACCAACTGCATGGTCATCTTCATCAACCAGATTCGAATGAAGATTGGAGTGATGTTTGGTAACCCTGAGACCACAACCGGGGGCAACGCCCTTAAGTTCTACTCCTCCGTCAGACTTGATATTCGCCGCACTGGAGCCGTGAAACAGGGTGATGAGGTGATCGGTAACGAGACCCGTGTGAAGGTGGTTAAAAATAAGGTCTCACCTCCTTTCCGTCAGGCAGAGTTCCAGATTCTCTATGGTCAGGGCATTTATCATATGGGTGAAGTGATTGATCTGGGAGTGAAGCTGAAGCTGGTGGATAAGTCCGGAGCCTGGTATGCCTACAAGGGCAAGAAAATTGGCCAGGGTAAAGCCAATGCGGCTCAGTATTTGACAGACCATCCGGACATTGCGGGTGAAATTGAGAGTCAGATTCGCAAAGAGCTGCTGAGTTCTCCCGAGGAGAAGTCGGATGAACCCGCGGGAGAAGCTGCCAGCCAGTCCAAGCAGGATGAACTGCTGGCTGAGTGACTGAATGCGATCTAATACAGAACAGTTGTCAAAACAAGTGCGCCGGTCAGCAATGGATTTGCTGGCACGGCGTGAGCATACGTTTAAAGAGTTGATGATGAAACTGGCCATGCGCTTTCCTGAAGAGCAAGTCAGAAACGAAGTGGTCAGGCTCAGGGAGGAGGGACTTCAGAGCGATGCGCGGTTTGTTGAAAGTTACGTTTATTCAAAAAGAAATAAAGGGGATGGCCCGATCAGGATAAAGTCTGCGTTGAGGCAAAAAGGGGTTTCTTCCTCATTGATCAGTGACTATCTGGATGAGAATGATGAGAACTGGCTTCATTGTGCCAGAGAGGTTTTCCGCCGTAAATTTGACGGAAAAGTTGCCAGGGATCGCAAGGGGTGGGCGCGACAGTCCCGTTTTTTGGCTCAAAGAGGATTCAGTATGAGCCAGATAAAAAAAACACTCAGTTATCAATAATTTCTGATTGAAATAGGGAGCGTTCGTTTGTGCGGCCCTTTTTTCAATTATTAGCTTCATGTTTATATAACTCTTTTTAGAGCCTGGTTATAGATAAGGCTGGGATGGTTTTATCCTTTTTCTTTGTAGGGATAGAGTATTCGTCTTTTGGCTATTCTTAATTGGTCTGCAATTTAATACTTATTTTCTAAAAAGAATTATTTAAATACAAGGGGTTGTTCGATGAGTGACCAGTCAGGAAACAATCAGAATGTTGGAACGAATTCAGATGATGAACTGATTGGTACATCAGGATCGGATCAATTGATTGGCCTGGGCGGAGATGATGTACTAAATGGTGGTTTGGGAGCGGATGAATATGATGGTGGTGAGGGGAATGACCGGTATGTTTTGAGTGATGTGGACTCAATTGAAACGCTACACTTTCGCTCCGATGATAGCCAGCAGGATATTCTTGATGTAAGCCGTCTTCTTCCAAATGAGGGTGTTGACTCTAATAATCTGAAACAATTTATAAAAATTAATTCGTCCGGTGTTTATTTGGATTCATCAGGGTCGGGTCAATTTTCTTCTGATAGTCAGATTGCAAGATTTTCTTCAAATAATCCTCCATTTAATTCCATTGTTGCTGTGCAAATAGCAGATACTTCGATAATTCAATTTGACTGGACATTAACAGCCGATGCACCGTTGCTGGATAGTGCAAATGACTTGCTGCAAGAAAATAATGAGCTGAATGAAGTTGCTGGTACCTATCAGGCAGATGTAATCCAGGGGACAGGGGGAGCTGATTTTATTTATGGTGGCCATGGGAATGATGTTATTGATGGAGGTGCAGGATCTGATTTATCTGTAGGGGGGGCAGGAGCTGATACATATGTCCTTTCGGATAGCGAAGGTGTAGATACTTTTGATTTTATATCGACCCTCCATGAAAAGGATATTTTGGATATCAGTAAAATTTTACCATCAGCAGCTAATGCCAGTAATATTGGGTTATATGTAAAGATAACTTCACAAGGTGTTTATTTTAACAGTGATGGCAGTGGATTGTTTCCTGATGATAGTTTAATTGCCCTCTTTGCTGATAGCAGTATTCTTTCAAATGAACTGGTCTCCTTGAAAATTAACGATAATGATATTCTCGATTTCAAGGTGGATTTTCGTGCAGGAGTTCGTTTGGATGATGGTGAGAACTACCGATCCACTGAAGATCTGAGTGCCAATCTTTACAAATACGACCCTTATAATGATGGCTCTCCGGCAAGGGGTATTCTGGCCAGTAAGGCGGGAGAGAAATACAGTCTCGCTCTTGATGAGCACAACCTGAATGAGGCTTTTGGGGGGGAGGGGGATGAACATCTTGATGCGAGCGGTGTTGCTAATCATTCCTCTGATGCAGCCAATGCTGTCAGGCTATTTGGCCGCAGTGGTGACGACACACTGATAGGAAATGACCTGGGTGGTTTGCTGGATGGTGGTGCCGGGCATGACCGTATTGAAGCAGGTTTGGGGCGTAACCTGATTATTGGAGGGGAAGGACAGGATGAAATTGCTCTGACCTTTGAGCAGTCCAGCGATCTGGAAGACAAAAAATCGGACCTGCTTTATGACTTTACCAGCCAGGAGGGGCACCGGGATACTCTGGATTTAAGTGGCGTCCTGCCGGCACAGGCAACCAGCGATAATATTGCTTCCTACGTGAAATTTACTGATAGCGGTATATTTATTGATCTGGATGGTAATGGTCGTTTTTACCTTGAAAACCAGCTTGCACGGTTTGGTGAGCGGGTCGATGTCGACAACTTCTTTAAACTGCGTCTTCCTGATGGGGAAATCATTCTTTTTAATGCCGGTACAGACTCACCGGTTCAGGGGGCGGAAACGTCTGATGAACTTAATGCCGGTGAAGGCAGTGATTATCTTTATGGGGAAGCCGGTGATGATGTGCTCGATGGTGACAAGCTGGCCAGTTCACGCAGTGCCGATTTTCTGTATGGCGGTGAAGGCAATGACACTATCTATGCGGATAACCTCGATTTGACTGAGGGGGTAATTGATGGTGGTGCCGGTTTTGACAAGGTTGATTTCGATCGGGATGCTGGTGCAGTCTCTTTTGATTTGAAAGCGGCCTCGGTAGAAAGTGTTCTGGGGTCTGATGGCGCGGACCTGCTGGATGGTTCGGGTTTTACCGAAAGCACCGGGTTTCACCATCTGACCGGTGAAGCTCAGGATGAGGCGCAGCATCTCGACCTGTATGGCCGGGGTGGTGATGATGTCATAACGGGTGGGGTCGGAAATGACTATCTGGATGGTGGTGCCGGGGATGATGTCCTGTCTGGTGGGCAGGGACGTGATTTTATGGCCGGTGAAGCAGGTAACGACACTTTTGTTCTTGCTGATGATAATGAAGTGGATTTGCTGTGGGATTACAACACCGATACCGAGCAGGACGTTCTTGATGTATCCGCTTTTCTGCCCAATGATTTCAATTCCGATGACCTTGAGAGTTACCTGTTAGTCAGCGATGAGTTTGTTTATTTAGATAAAACCGGGCAAGGCGTATTCACGGAGAATGAGATTATTGCCAGGCTGGGTGGTAATGCAGCCGTTTCAGACAGTATTCAGGTGGATGTCGGGGGGGCAATTGTCACTGTGCAATCTAACAGAGCTCCTGAAATCAGTGATGAGGTTATCAGCAAAACCACCCAGGAAGACACATCCATCACATTGACTCAGGCGGAGTTGCTGGCCAATGTCTCTGATATTGATGGTGATGATTTAACGGCAACCAATGTGCAGGTGGAGGGGGCATCTGTCGTTCACAATGGGGATGGCAGTTATACGGTGACACCGGATAATGATTTCAATGGGGATCTGGTTATTCGTTATGAGCTAACTGATGGCAAGTTAACGGTTCCCACTGAGCTGAATTTAAGCGTTACCGCTGTCAATGATTTGCCAATACTGTCTTCCGAGATTGTTCTAACTACTCAGGAAGATGAAAGTCTGCTAATCCGTGCTTCTGATATTCTCAGCAATGCCAGTGATATTGATGGTGATACCCTGTCGGTGACCAACCTGGTATCCGCAAATGGCAATAGCACGGTTATCAATAATAATGATGGTACATTCACTTTGTACCCAGATGATCACTTTCAGGGAATAGATGGTCTGGAGATTACCGTCAGTGATGGAACCGATTCGGCGGTATTTACAGCAGAGGTTGAAGTGACAGGGGTTTCCGACGCCCCTATGCTGTCACTGAATATGTCAACCACGCCCATTCATCAGTTCACTGTGACCCAGGGAAGTTGGCAGAACCCTTCAGTATGGGGATGGGCAACGGATAATACACAAGGCAGTGGTCTGGTGGAGGTGAATCAGTCAGCCAGTGTGTATGGTGTGGCGGGAAGTGATAAAGGTACGGTACTGGAGTTGGAAGGTTACGGTGGTGATGCCGGGAATCTCTATAAAAACCTCCCTGTTTCAGCAGGGGATACCTTTGTGATTGAAGTGGATATGTCAGGTCGCAATGGCTTGTCACCGCAATCCAATCATGTACAACTGTTTTTTGAGGGGCAGCAGGTTGATAGCCTGATGCCTGAAGTGGGATTCCAGACCTATAAGTACACACTGACGGCCACGGAAGACAATCCCCGGTTTGAGTTTCAGGTGCCATTCAATGATGGTGCCGGAGCCTTGATTGATAGTGTACGCGTTTTCTCCGCCGATATTATTGGTGACGAGGACACTGCCATAGCGGTGGATATTTCCGCCGCTCTGTCCGGGGCAGGAGAGTCCGAAACCCTGGATCTCAGCCTGGACAACCTGCCCAGTGGGGCAGTGGTTTCAGATGGCAACAACAGCGTCAATGTCAATTCCCCGGGGCATGTGGATATTACAGGTTGGGATTTATCAAATCTTACGGTGACCCCGCCACAGAATTACGTGGGCAATATCAATGTTACAGCCACAGCCACTTCAGTACTGGAGGGGGTCCGTGGTGCCAGTTCTACCATTCATATTCCCCTGGTTGTGAATCAGGTCAATGACGCTGCTGTTGCTGGTGACGTTACTATTGATGGCAGGCAGGGGAGGTCGTTGTCGTTTACCAACGCGGATTTGTTGGCCGGTGCCACGGATCTCGAAGGTGATGAACTGACCATTCAAAATGTTCGATATCACTACCCCGATGGAGATGAGACTCCTGGCAATATCACTTTTGGAGCTTCCGCTGATACGGCTTCTGTTGTCACGCTTGATTCCACGTTAGGTGAGATGAATGCGTTCTCTGTTGAGTTTGAGTATACCTCTACG
This sequence comes from Endozoicomonas sp. Z74, assembly GCF_057680865.1. NCBI lineage: Bacteria > Pseudomonadati > Pseudomonadota > Gammaproteobacteria > Oceanospirillales > Endozoicomonadaceae > Endozoicomonas > Endozoicomonas sp. Z74. The sequence continues at coordinate 64,164 of NZ_JBLYZI010000005.1, read as the reverse complement.
GGAGGGCATACCGGATCGATAGAAAACATATTCAGCGCTGCTACATCCGCGTCCGACAATATGTTCAATATTTATGTAGACAACGCCACGGGGGCGCTTGTTCTGGATCTTGGCAATGAATCATCCGGGCAAATTACGGGTGTTAATTTGCATGATAAAAATTCCCACAACATTACCGTCACCTGGGAGGGTGATTCCGGCACTCTGACTATTTTTGACAACGGCACTCTGATACAAAGCAGCATTTTTCAGCAGGGGATGACGATTCCTCCTGGTGGACTGTTTATGCTGGGACAGGAGCAGGATACCTATGGCGGTGGACTGGAGGCTTCCCAGTCCGTGACCAATGCCAAACTTGGCCACTTTTCGTTAGCTTATGATGCTGTCGCTGCTGATGAGATTACTGCCGGAAACAGCGTGGCGGATGTGGCCTCAAGCCTTGCCGTTGACCTCAGGGTCATCAATGGTGAACTGGTGGATAAGGCTGGAAACTTCACCCCTTCGGTCGCTGGTGATATCACGCTTCCACCCAATACGGGTGAGCTGGTGACTTATGGCAGTATCGAATTTGGCAGCTCATCCGATACTTCATCGAAAGTCTTGCTCAATGACCGGCTGGACAGCATGACGACCTTTTCTGTGGAGTTTGAATACACTTCTACGGGGAGCCACAGCGGTGGCATTGAAAATATCTTCAGTGCTGCAACGTCCAGCAGCCAGAATAATATGTTTAATATTTATGGACTGAACTCCAATGGATCATTATCCCTTGATCTTGGCAATAACGCTTCCCTGAATATTCCTGAAGTCAATATTATGGATGGTGAAAAACACACCATTACTCTGACATGGGACAGCACTACCGGTGAATTTAAAACTTACGACAATAACACTCTGGTGGCGACAGATACCATTCAACAGGGGCTGACAATTCCTGCTGGTGGTTATTTTATGTTGGGGCAGGAGCAGGATACCTATGGAGGAGGCCTGGATGCATCCCAGTCGGTGACCAATGCCAAAATTGGGCATTTCAGTTTTGGCTATGACCTGGTTTCCCAGACGGATATCGAAGGGGGGATAAGTGTTTCAGAAGCGTCAACGGATTTAGCCGTTGACTTAAGAGTGGAAAATGGTCAGCTGGTTGATAAAGCCGGTAATTTTACACCCTCTGTGACAGGTGATGTGACCTTGACCGAGGGTGAGCACTATGTGTTTAAGTCAGCCTCAGACACGCTGGGAGATGTGCCGGTAGCATTTGAGATATTTGATGGTACTGTTGCTTCCGCTGGAACTGCAGACCTTTTCTTCCGTTATAACAATGCACCTACTGTTACCGCATTTACCGTCCAGACGGATGAGGATTCCAGCCATGTTATAAACAGCGCTGATCTGCTGGCTGGTGCCAGTGACCACGATGGTGACACTTTGTCTGTCACCTCCGTTGAGGTACTCAATGGAACAGGTACCGTCATTGATAATGGTGATGGCTCCTTTATTTTTACCCCTAATGAGCATCTGGGGGATGCCACGGCTTATCTGCAATACACCGTCAGTGATGGAGTAAAAGAGGCGACGGGTATTTACAATGTGGAAATTGGTGCGGTTGTGGATACGCCTGACTTAAGTGTTTCTCCTGTTCTTTCAGAAGATTTCAGTGACTTTTCTGTCGGGAGCCTTGATGGGCAGCAGGGCTGGAATGTAGAGCTGCTTAATAAGGATACCCCCATTGTGATAGAGGAGTCCGCTGGATATGGTGGGGGGAAGGCCATGACCTACAGCAATGCCCATGGTGGCATTGCCGGTGCCTCATTTATTGATACGCAAAATGAACTGATTCCAGACTTGGAGAATGTTAAGCGTTTTACTCTCAGCGTTGATTTGAAAAAAAGCTATTGGGGGTCAACCTTTGGCATCGGAGGGGATCTTGATGATGACGGTATTGTATTAGCTGAGGAGTCGGCCAGTAGTGGCATCAAGTTTGCCTTTGGATCTTATAATAATCAGTACTTGAATGTTTACCTTGCTGACGGCTCTGTGGTGAGTGCCAATACCGGAACGGATGGTGGATGGTATCGTTTCCGCTGGGAGATTGATCTGACGGCCAATAATGGTGAGGGTTCTGGCACATTACAATACTCAAGCCTGGAGGGGGGCGATACATCCTGGCAGTCATTACCCGCACTCACTGATATGAACCTTGGACTTGATCCCACGGCCTCTGATGCGAAAAACCCACTGAACTGGGATACGTTATTTACAAGGTTTAATGCCGCGGGCATTGCTCTGGGGAATATTGAAATAGAAGTCACTGAGCCATTTATCACCCTCAGGGAAGGCTCAGAATATGAGTTGGACCTCCATGCGACGCTGGTGGATACCGATGGTTCAGAAACATTATCTCTGGTGCTGGATGGTATGCCAGAAGGCACTGTACTGACGGATGGCAGCAGTAGCCATACCGTCACAGCAGATGCCCTTTCTGTGGATATCAATGGCTGGAATATCGCCTCGTTATCCATTGCTCCGCCAGAGGATTACAACGGCCAGTTTGTAATGGATATAAAGGCGATAGCTTCAGAGGCTGGGGGGGAGTCTTCAGAAACGATCAGGCAGATAGCGTTCAATGTACTGGCTAATGCTGCACCTGAAACGACTGATGCCCACTTTGACCTCGAAGAAGATGGCTACCATATCTTCTCTGCTTCAGAATTTGGCTTTACCGATGCCAATGCCGAAGATAGCCTGCAGTCAGTAAAAATTACCCGCCTCCCTGCCCAGGGGCGTTTAACTTATGAGGGAATTCTTGTCACAGAAAACCAGGAAATTCCTGCAGACAGGCTTTACGACCTGCGGTTTACCCCGGCCGCCAATGCCAGTGGTGACGGCTATGCAGATATTGGGTTTACGGTCAGTGATGGTGAGCTGGAAAGTGCAGAGGGTACTTTAAGCTTCGATGTTTCAGCAGTGAATGATGCCCCCACTGCCATGGATAGACATATAGAGCTTGCTAAAAATGCGGTTCATCAGTTTACCGCATCCCAGTTTGGTGTGTGGGACAAAGAGAGTGGCACGGAAAATCTTGAAGTAACGATTACGGGAATTAATGGCAGTGGTGTGCTTTACAAGCTTGCTTCAGGAAATGATGAAGGGAGAGCGACCACTACCCTGAACGGGAAGGAATATTACGAGGTAACTTCGGGAGACTCATTCAGTAGGGCAGAGTTGGGTGAATTGGCGTTTATGGGCGGAACAGAAACCGACAATGCCACGGATGCCAGTATTGAATTTAAAGTGGCTGATGCTGAAGGCCTGGAAAGTCAATCGTATCAAATCAGTTTTGACCTGTTGAACAGGGCTCCAGAAACCAGCGATGCGAATGTTGATGCTGTCGAGAACACTGTGCATTCCCTGACTGCGGCTGATTTCCCGGTAACGGAGCTTGATGGTGATAACTATACCGTAACCATTGACAATATTGAGGGTTCTGGAAAACTTGTGCTTACCGCACCGGTAGCCGACGTCTTGCTGGCAATGGGGGCTAATGCCAGCATTGAGAGTGAAACCATTGAAACGGAAATCTTTTTTGAAGATTTTGAAGGAGGTCCTGCTGGGCTCACTGATATTAATCTCTGGGATTGGACGACATCAACCCCCAGCCAGCACATGGAAGTCAATGCGGAGTCCGTTTACCTGGGAAGTGATGCAACAGGAGATCATGGCCAGGTGGTTGAGCTGGAAACCTACGCTAACTCAACCTGGGCTGGCATTATGCGAAATGCTGATGGTATCGAAATAGGAGATACCTTTACCCTGAGCTTTGATGCAGCTGCACGGGCAGGTGCTACCGGGGATGATGGTATTAGTGTTCGCGTTCAAAAATCAGATGGTTTCCACCAGTACCATGTTGAGCCAACGGATGGCCAAGGATGGCAAAATTATGAGTTTACCTTTGTGTCTGATGTGGCTAATCCAACGATTATCTTTAATTCCCACTCCGACGATGGTGCCGGAGGGATTATGGATAATATCCGTGTGGTGAAGACAGAAGAAATTCACTCCATTGATGATCAACCTGACAGTGAAATAGATGTAGTAGGCGCTCAACTTTTAGGCGTGGATTTGGTCTCTGATCCTGATCAAGGCGAAGTGATGTATTTCAACGCCACGACAGACGTTGTGAAATTTAACACTCCCGTTGAGATAGGGAATACCTGGACAATCAGTGTTAACTTTAAGGATTTGTATTTAAATGGTGTGCCAAACACCCTGACACGCGGACCCGGTGGTGATCATCATATTTTAATTAACCCCGCCAATAACCAGTTGTCCGTTTATGACAACTATGGGGGTACCGGCTGGCATGATACCGGGTTTGTCATTACCGGCTATGACGATAACCGTTGGCACAACATTACCGCTACTGGTCAGAACGGTGAAACGCACTTCTATCTTGATGGTGACTATGTTGGTAGCAGTGATTTCCAGGTAACCTTGCCTATCGATGATATTGGTAACCTTGATGGCTCAGATAATAACAGTGGTGATAATCAGATGTTTGCCAGTTACCTGTCTGATTTCAAGGTGTTGAATCAGGCGTTAAGCCCCATGAATGTGAAAGCGCTTGTTCATGACGGCTATGAAATTCAACCGGGGGATACACTAACCACTGCACAGCTGGATGCTGTCAGCTTTGAACCGGATGCAGATGCCAGTGGCGCTGGCCTTGTCAGCGTTCAATACCATGCAACGGATGAAGACGGGTTGTCCGGTAATACATCAACAATGACGTTTGATGTGGGTAGTGAACATGTTTCAACTGAAGGTCTTGGTCAGTTGGTGGGTGGAACCGCAGATGATACTTTCTTTATCAGCCATGATGGAGTAACCGCAACCGGTGGTGAGGGAGCTGACTCATTCACCTTTACTGCGCCGGGTACCACTGATAACCCTGCAGAGCTGACGATTACAGATTTCAGTACGGATGACGGTGATACTCTGCATATAGGTGATTTGCTGTCAGAGAATGGCGCACTGGATGATTATTTGAGCCTGAATTTTGAAAACGGTGACACCACTCTGGAGATCAGCTCAGAAGCCAATGGGGAGGCGACCCACAAAATAAAACTGGAAGGCCAGGATTTATCCTCCTACGGAGGGGGAGCCACTGATTCTGAAATCATCAATAACCTTCTGAATGACGGCAATATTGATCTTGATTGATTTTACTGGCGATTGCATTGTACATTTTTTATGACCATGCATGTGCTGATGTTTGTTGAATCTACTGCTATTGAGCTGTTATGCCCTCCACCCCCCTTTTTTGTCTGATCACCCATCCGAACGAACTCAGGAAAGAAACCAACACCGGTGTTCTGGTGCAAGAGGCTTTTTCGGATGCGATTGTTGTGGAGTGGCACCGGAATCAGCCCTCCTCAGTTCTTCTGGAACTGCTGGCCTCTCCTGAATATCTGTTCCAGCTGCTGATGCCAGAGCAGTACGCCATTTATCAGCAGTTACCTCCATCTCGACCTCAGACCGGGGAGCCCAAAAGAGGGTTCATCATTCTTGACGGCACCTGGCAGCAGGCCCGGAAAATGTATCGTCAGAGCCCTTATCTGCACGAGTTGCCCCTTTATTCTCTGTCGGATTGCCAACCTTCGAATTACACCCTGCGGCGGAATCAGAAACCCGGTCACCTCTGTACTGCCGAGGTGGTAGCAGAAATTTTAAGGCTGGAAGGGGATCAGGAGGCGTCTTGCCAGTTACATGGTTCGGTGGCGGACTTCTGCGACCATTTTCGGCGAAAGCGGGTTTTGCCGGAGCAGGAAGTCCAGTGAGCCTGATTCTTTCAGGAATCGCTTACAGAGATACCCATATTGCCCTTGGATTCTATATAATGGCGCTTTTGCTGTTAGACCCTCCTTCAATGGATGACCTGTATGAAAAGTTCTGAGATTCGATCTGCTTTCCTTGATTACTTTAAGGAACAGGGGCATGAGGTGGTGCCCAGCAGTTCGCTGGTGCCCCATGATGACCCGACGCTGCTGTTTACCAATGCCGGGATGAACCAGTTCAAGGACACTTTTCTGGGACGGGAGTCGCGGGATTACAGCCGTGCCACTACATCCCAGAAGTGCGTCAGGGCAGGGGGAAAGCACAATGATCTCGACAATGTAGGTTACACCGCCCGTCACCATACTTTTTTTGAAATGCTGGGTAATTTCAGTTTTGGGGATTATTTCAAGCAGGAGGCCATTCATTTTGCCTGGAATTTTCTGACCAGAACGCTTGGTATTCCCACAAACCGGCTTTGTGTGACGGTGTATGAATCCGATGAAGAAGCCTATGGCATCTGGCTGAACGAAGTTGGGGTGCCTGCCGAGGATATTATCCGCATCGGTGACAACAAGGGGGCTCCCTATGCCTCCGATAACTTCTGGCAGATGGGGGACACAGGGCCCTGTGGTCCCTGTACTGAAATTTTCTTCGATCATGGCGATCATATCTGGGGTGGTCGGCCCGGCACTCCGGAAGAGGATGGCGACCGGTTTATTGAGATCTGGAACATCGTGTTCATGCAGTACAACCGGCAGTCCAATGGCGACATGCTTCCCCTGCCCAAGCCCTCTGTGGATACCGGAATGGGGCTGGAGCGGATTGCGGCGGTGATGCAGAAGGTTCACAGCAACTATGAGATTGATCTGTTCCAGGAGTTGCTTAAGGATGCATCGGATATTCTGGGTGGTGTAGCCACTACCGAGGCTTCTCTGAGGGTGATCGCAGACCATATCCGCTCTTGCAGTTTTCTGATCAGCGACGGTGTCATGCCTTCCAATGAAGGGCGAGGCTACACCCTTCGTCGTATTATTCGCAGAGCCTGCCGTCACGGCCACAAGCTGGGGGCACAGACCACCTTCTTTCATAAGCTGGTGTCGTCTATGGTGCGGCTTATGGGGGATGCTTACCCTGAGCTGGTTGCCAATCAGTCTCAGATTGAGCGCATCCTGCTCCAGGAAGAGGAGCAGTTTACCCGCACTCTGGATAAAGGCATGAAGCTGCTTGAAGAGAAAATTGCCGGCCTTGAAGGGCAGGTGATTCCCGGTGAAACGGTCTTTACGCTTTATGATACCTATGGCTTTCCGGTGGATCTGACGGAAGACATTGCCCGGGAGCGGCAGCTGAAGGTGGATACCGACGGTTTTGAAAGTGCTCTTGAGGCTCAGCGCGAGAGAGCAAGGGCTTCCAGCAAGTTTGGTGTTGATTACAATGAGCAGCTGGTTCTGGAAGGTTCAACAGAGTTTACCGGCTATCAGGATGTTCAGGGCCAGGCAAAGGTCGTGTCGCTGTTTGTAGAAGGTCAGCCGGTTGATTTCATCAGCGAGGGGCAGAAGGCTACCGTCGTATTGGATCAGACACCCTTCTATGCCGAGTCCGGTGGTCAGGTGGGCGATACCGGCGAGCTGACATTCGCAAACGGTACTCTCAATGTTCTTGATACCCAGAAGCAGGGGGATAATCATCTGCATCGGGTTGAAGTGGTTTCTGGCAAGCTGAGACCCGGTGAAACCGTTAACTCCTCAGTAGACGCTGACAAGCGTCAGGCCACCTCCCTGAATCACTCCGCAACCCACTTGCTGCATGCTGCTCTGAGAAAACTACTGGGCGGGCATGTCACCCAGAAAGGCTCCCTGGTGAATCCCGAGCGGCTGCGGTTTGACTTCTCTCATCTTGAGGCGGTCAAGCCGGCCGAGCTTCAGGAAGTGGAACGTCTGGTGAATGAGCAGATCCGTGCCAATACACCGGTTCAGACAGAGCTGATGAGTATGGAGGCCGCCAAAGAAAAAGGGGCTATGGCTCTGTTTGGCGAGAAGTACTCCGATGAAGTCCGGGTGCTGTCCATGGGGAGCGATAACTTTTCTGTAGAGCTCTGCGGTGGTATTCATGCGGGCCGGACCGGCGACATTGGCTCATTTCGTATTGTTGCTGAGTCGGGCATTGCTGCCGGTGTGCGTCGGATTGAGGCGGTAACCGGTGCTGGAGCCGATGCTTTTGTCCAGGGGCGTTTCGATGAGTTGAATACGGCCTGTGGCCATTTAAAGGCAAAACCGGAACAGTTGGCTGCCAAGCTCCAGGCCCTGGTTGCACAGAATAAAGACCTGGAAAAAGAACTTCAGCAGATGAAGCAGAAGCTGGCCAGCGCGGGCAGTGCCGATCTGGTATCCCGGGCGGTTGAAGTCAAAGGGGTGAAACTTCTGGCTGCGGAGCTTGAGGGGGTTGATCCCAAGTCCCTGCGGGATATGGTGGATCAGTTGAAGAACAAACTGGGTACCGGTGTTGTTTTCCTGGCGACCCAGGCGGGAGGTAAGGTACCTCTGGCGGCAGGGGTTACCAAAGACCTCACCGCCAGGGTCAAGGCCGGAGATCTTCTGAAAAGCGTGGCTGAACAGCTGGGAGGAAAAGGCGGTGGCCGCCCGGACTTCGCTCAGGGTGGCGGTTCAAAGCCTGAAAAACTGCCAGAAGCCCTGAAATCCATTGAAGTCTGGCTGGGTGATCAACTGTAAACGTTTCGACACTCCATCGTTGTAATGGGTTAACGGATGTGTAAAAACGGGCTCCAGAGCCCGTTTTTATTTTCTGCAGGCATGCAATCAATGCCCTATTCATGCTACATTCTGGCCTCGGCTTAATCACAGAGAGATGGCGGTTCTCACACTGACCGGCCTGTTCTGGCGCAGATGTTGTAGGCCCTGGGATTGAAAGGGACTTTTGTGGACAGAAGGAGGCCAATGTGAGCAACGGCTCTCATGGCTCACAGCTGTATGAAGTAGAACGAATAAAATGGCGCTGATAGTACAGAAATTTGGCGGCACCTCAGTGGGAACACCGGAGCGAATACAGGGTGTTGCCGACAAAGTGAAGGGGTTTCGCGAACAGGGGCACGATGTGGTGGTAGTGGTTTCTGCCATGAGTGGAGAAACCAACCGCCTGGTTGAACTGGCCCACACCATGCAGGATCAGCCTACGCCCAGGGAGATGGATGTAATTCTCTCTACCGGGGAGCAGGTGACCATCGGCTTGCTCAGTATGGCCCTGAACGAGCGCGGCTGTCCGGCCAGCTCTTATACCGGCAGTCAGGTGGCCATTATCACCGACGATGCCCACACCAAAGCCCGAATCAAAAAGATTGATACAGACCGGATTCATAAGGATCTGGAGCTTGGCCGTGTCGTGGTGGTAGCCGGCTTTCAGGGCAAGGATGAAAATGGCAATATCACCACGCTTGGGCGGGGGGGCTCTGATACCACAGCAGTGGCCCTGGCTGCAGCCCTCAAGGCGGATGAGTGCCAGATATACACCGATGTAGACGGCGTATATACCACCGACCCCAGAGTGGTTGAGGGAGCCCGCCGTCTGGATAAAGTCACCTTTGAGGAAATGCTGGAAATGGCCAGCCTCGGCTCAAAGGTTCTGCAGATCCGGGCTGTGGAATTTGCCGGAAAATATAATGTTAATTTACGAGTTCTGCATACCTTCCAGGATGGCCCTGGAACACTGATTACTCTGGATGAGGGTAGCGCCATGGAATCACCGGTTGTCTCCGGCATCGCATTCAATAGAGACGAAGCAAAACTGACCATCAAGGGCGTGCCGGATATTCCTGGGGTCGCATCCAGAATTCTGGGGCCGGTCAGTCGCGCCAATATTGAAGTGGATATGATCGTCCAGAACGTGGCTGATGACCGTACTACCGACTTCACATTTACGGTCCATCGCAATGACTATGAGCGGGCCAGGGTGGTTGTTGAAGAGATTGTGCAGGAGCTGGGGGCAAGGGAGCACGATGGTGATATGAAGATTGCCAAGGTGTCCATTGTCGGGGTTGGAATGCGCTCCCATGCCGGCGTGGCCACCAAGATGTTTGAGGCCCTGGCGGCAGAAGGGATCAACATCCAGATCATTTCCACCTCCGAAATCAAAGTGTCCGTGATTATTGCTGAAAAGTACCTGGAGCTGGCGGTAAGGGCCCTGCATTCTGCTTTCGAGCTGGACAGGGAACCTATGGCGGACGGTGAGGTCTAAATTTTCAATGCGATCCTGCGCCGGGCTGGAAATACCCTTTTGGGTTTATGGTCCGGCGTAGATTTCAGAGCAGTTTCACCATAAATGACGCTATTTCCGGCAGGTAAAAATACGAATGGAAATATTGAGTTTGGTGACTAGACTTGGTTTGCTGAATAATTCTTAAGCATGAACGGTTAACCTGGCATATACTTCTGTGCCTGAGCTGAGTACACAGCAGTTTAAGGACGGAACACGGTCTGTCCCGCTACTGGCAGAGATATGGTGTTCATCCTGTTTTCAGGAAGCGCCATGAAGCACTTAACCATTACATCCGCGTGCTCAGAATTGACGGTTGTTGACTTAACAGAGATGTAAATAAGGAGATTGTAATGCTGATTCTGACTCGCCGCGTAGGAGAGACCCTGATGGTAGGGGACGAGGTCACTGTCACTGTTCTGGGCGTGAAAGGTAATCAGGTTCGTATTGGCGTGAATGCCCCAAAAGAAGTGGCGGTTCACCGCGAGGAAATTTACCAGCGCATCCAAAAAGAAAAAGAGCACGGTGTGGAGCCTTCCTCTCTGACGGAATCCTATTAAGCTGAATGCCCCTTTTTTCTGGTTGTTACTGGGAGCTTTTGCAGTAATTACACTGGGGAATAGTTGAGCGTTCTTAGTAAAAACAGTCGATGAAATGCCTGGCTTATCTGCCGGGCATTTTTGTTTCTGCCAGCAGTAAGTGATGATTGTTTGTGGGAATGAGTTTGGTATCTGTGAGCATCTTGAGGTCTGTCGTTATTGGGGTGTTTTTTCTCATACAAGGTGGCTGCCGGACTTATGCGCTTGAGCATAAAATTCAGTAGAGCCAGTCACTGTCTTGGTTCAAACGGCTTCGATGGATTTGTGCAAATACCCACAGGACCCAAAGGGTCTAAAGGCACAAGTACCCACAGGACCCAAAGGCATATATAGCCGGTCTATTTAATCGAACTCATCGGAACAGTCCTAAACCGCTTATGGCTGCGGGCGTTCTATCTGGGTTTCAGCCCTGAATTGCCTTCAGTCCGGCAGGCTCCCAGGGCTTTCATTGCGATGAAACAGACTCAGTCTGCTGGCTTGGCAGGCCGGGAAAAAAAGCTTGCAATCCCTAAGCGGCAGGGTAATATAGCCAGCGTTCCCGGTGAGGTGGCCGAGAGGCTGAAGGCGCTCCCCTGCTAAGGGAGTATACGGTTTGTAGCCGTATCGAGGGTTCGAATCCCTCCCTCACCGCCATTTCCTGAAAATACGCGCTCGTAGCTCAGCTGGATAGAGTACCTGGCTACGAACCAGGCGGTCGGAGGTTCGAATCCTCCCGAGCGCGCCATTTTCCATTCGTGTAATATTTCTCTTTTTTAATTCTCTCTGGCTAACAAGCTCTTTTCTGTCCTTTTTTTGGTGCTGGATTGTTCATTTGAGCTTGATGGCAGCTGCTCTTGTTTTCAGAGAATGTCAGCCTATGTGTTGATGTCTGTTTTCGTTTTCCGGATTGCTATTGTTTGCCTTGTCTTTTCGCTCTCAATGGGAAACGTTAACTGAACCCTTCTGTCTAAATCCGCTTTTTTTGTCTTCCTTAAGGCCCATCTTGGGGGCAAGTCCCCGTTTCCTGTCAGTCGAGCCAACAGACGAAAGCATTGTCGTCTGCCTGTTGTCGTTTTCCTCTCGATGTCATGAAGCGTCTTCCTTTATCCTGATCTGTGTTCCATAACGAAAATAGCTGCTCATTTTTTGTCTGCAGAGCTTGCCTCAGTAGCTGGTTTTTATGCGTTTATCCCATTTCTGTTGTGTTCTTGCTGTTTAAGCTGGGGAGGGGCTGGGTAGGTTTATCGCACCTCCATAGACGACTATTGTGATGGGCGAGTGAGTAAAAACCGAATTTGACTCATCCCCCTGAAATCTCTATAGTTCACCTCCGTTGACGCAGGGCGCTCGTAGCTCAGCTGGATAGAGTACCTGGCTACGAACCAGGCGGTCGGAGGTTCGAATCCTCCCGAGCGCGCCAAGTCAATAACCGGTTGACGAATCATTCTGATTTGAATACCTTTTGCAAGTCTTTTCATTTACGCGCTCGTAGCTCAGCTGGATAGAGTACCTGGCTACGAACCAGGCGGTCGGAGGTTCGAATCCTCCCGAGCGCGCCATTTTGAGACGGTGAGGTGGCCGAGAGGCTGAAGGCGCTCCCCTGCTAAGGGAGTATACGGTTTGTAGCCGTATCGAGGGTTCGAATCCCTCCCTCACCGCCATAATCCCTTTCATGGTCCCTTATTTCTGGGATTAAATTTGAACTGCCTCCTGATTTCTGGGCTTTCTAGCAAAGACTCCATTTGATTCAAAGAATATAACGCACTCTTTAATTGAACCTCTTTGAATTTCCCGCACTTCATGATCATGATTGATAGCAATGGTCCTGAACGGTCTGCTGAGATATAAGGTAGTAGAGTGAATTCGAGTTAAACGACTGCTGCCAGTTGATGGTTTGGTTCTATTGATTGCGTGAAAGCATTGTCAGTTTTCTCTTGTTGAATAATATTTCAGAAAGCCCTCGCAAAATAATATTTTTGTTGTCGTCTGATGGTATCTATTTATTTAGTGATACGACTGGTAGCAAAAGTTTCACACAGCTCCTTATCTTTGAATTTCAGTTTCAGTGAAAAGCATGATTTTTCATCAAACAGTAGAAATTGTGAGAAAGAGTAGAAGCTTGTCTTGTATCAATACCTGCCTTAAATATTGCTATACCCTTTCTGCTGCCTACAACTTTTGATTGCTACAGCTGCAAACCTAAGTCTTATAGGGGGGAATTATGGCTTGTACGGTTAAAAATGCTGTTCGAATTTTATCTTCTTTTATCATTGTTGCTTCTTTGGCCGGTTGCAGTGATGATGAAAATAATGAAACTGTTCAAGATGAAGACAGGCTGGGAATAACCCATCTATCAAAAGAAGGGGATATCATTCCTGGTTCTGTTTTGAAAGCAGTGTCTTCCTGCCTGGGTTGTGATCAGGAAAGAACCACTTACACGTGGGTTGTTGATAGAAATAATAACAATCAATTTGGTGATACTAAAAGAATTGATCATTTGAGCACCGGTGATCACCTTGTGCAAAGTGATTATTATGTCGTACAGGATCAGGACTTTGGGAAAAAAATCAAGTTAATTGCCACAGCTTATTCCGGTTCGAACGTAATCAGTGAAGAGTACGTTGTTTTTCAGCGAACTTCGGTTGTTGATGTTATTCCAAGTTTTTCTTCTATAGCCGCCTTGAAAAACGATGGCAGTGTGGTTGCCTGGGGAAATCCAGATTTTGGGGGTGATACCGGTTCAGGCAGTAGTGGTGACCTTAGCTCAGGTGTCGTGAAGGTAGTGGCTAACGACTCTTCTTATGCTGCGCTTAAAAGGGATGGAAGTGTGGTTGCCTGGGGACCCCGCAGTTTTGGTGGAAATGTGAATGTAGGCAGTGGTGGGGATCTGGCCAGTGGAGTAGTGGATGTCGTACCGGCCATGTCTGGCGCTTATGCTGCTTTAAAAGAGGATGGCAGTGTAGTGGCATGGGGGAATAACTCTTTTGGCGGAGATATCTTTGTAGGAAGTGGAGGGGATCTCACCTTTGGCGTTCAAAAGATTACAACTAATAACAGTTCTTTTGCAGCTATAAAAAAGGATGGCAGTGTGGTGGCATGGGGGAACAGTATATATGGCGGTGATATTCATGCTGGCAGCAGTGGTGACCTGTCATCTGGCGTTACAAATACTTTTGGTAATGTATATACCTATGCCGCGCTCAAGCAAGATGGAAGTGTTGTAGCTTGGGGTCACCCTTCCTTTGGAGGTGATATTAATGTGGGCAGTGGAGGGGATTTAAACTCCGGAGTGGTGGATGTCACACCTGCGAAATATGCTTTTGCTGCCCTCAAGAATAATGGAAGTGTTGTGGCGTGGGGTTTTCCTGATTATGGAGGGGATACTAACATTGGCAGTGGTGGTGATTTGAGTGGGGGAGTTGAGCAAATGGTTGCTTCCAACCTGGCCTTTGCGGCCTTGAAAAACGATGGCAGTGTCGTGGCTTGGGGGTTCAGATCCAGTGGTGGAGATACTTCCCTGGGCAGCGGGGGAGATCTCGGCTCTGGCGTGACCAGAATTGTATCCAGCTCAAAGGCTTTTGCCGCTTTAAAGCAGGATGGCAGTGTTGTGGCCTGGGGCGACTGGCAGTCAGGAGGAGATGCGGACGACAGAACCGGTGGTGACCTGGATGCAGGTGTTGTTGAGATTGTTGCTAATGAAAATGCCTTTGCAGCCCTGAAAGAGGATGGCAGTGTTGTTGCGTGGGGCCCGGAAGAGTCCGGCGGTAATATTTATCAGAGTGGTTCATCATTAAGTTCTGGTATCGTCAAAATATTTGCAACGGATGGTGCCTTTTCTGCGTTACGTGAAGACGGTGTGGTTTTTGCGTGGGGGGCAGAGGATAGAGGGGGTAAAATTGATAACAATGGCCTTTCTGGAACAGTGGCAGGCGTGAAAGAGGTGTTTGCTTCCAATTCGGTGTTTGTTGCATTAAAGCAGGACGGTCATGTGGCGACCTGGGGCAGACCCACGAGTGGTGGTGACAGCAGTGCAGCGGAAAAAGCATTACTGCCTGTTGAAGAGATTATTGAAAGCAGTTTGTAAATAATATTGGAATGAGAGAAAACGAGCCCTCTGATGGTTGTCAGTGGGTTCGTATATACCTTTCTTCTTGGGATGGATAACCGGTTCTATACTGCTTTGGCGTCATACCGATTTCTTTTTTAAAAAGTGCGTAGAGGTATTGAACAGAAGGGTAGCCGCACAGGGCTGCTACTGAGGCAATGGGCTTATCCGTTATAGATAGTAGCTCCTGTGCCCTTTCCAGCTGAGCGTTGGCGATGTATTTATGGAGAGAGCAGCCGGTTTCCTTCTTGAAGCGTGCTTCAAGGTTGTTTCTGGATAAACCGGATTGGAAAACCAGTTCGGTTGCATGGATGCCTTCATGGAGCCTCCGTCGTATCAGGCCAACAGCGTCTCTGACATAGTGATCCCTGAAATGGCTGTATTGAGTCGACTCCCGTTGTACCAGTTTTTCCGGCTGCACCAGCGTAAGTTCTGCGACCGGGTTGCCACTCAACTGCCGGGCAAGATTATCAGCTGCCCTGAAGCCGAGTTGGTAGCAGTTCTGACGGATTGAGGACAGCGATGGAGAGCAAAGACTGTTCGCCAGGTCATCGTCGTCCACACCCAGTATTGATACCTGCTCAGGGATATTCAGCTTAAGGTGTCGGCAAGCCTCAATCAGTTGAATGGCTCTGGCATCGGTTACCACCATGATTCCTATGGGTTTTGGGAGTCCTGCCACCCAGTCACAGAGATGGTTTAAATGGGCATGGGTCGCTTTGGCAGAGTAACCATTGAATGGATAGCAGGCACTGCCTGTTTTCCTGACCATTGAAGTAAACGCTTTCAGTCGTTCAAGGGCCCAGCGATTGTCTCCGGAGGGGGGCATGCCATACACCGCAAAATGCCGGAAGCCCAGAGCCTGAAAATGTTCCAGCGCCATGCTGGCAATTCCCTGGTTATCAGTGGCAACGTAGCTACAGTCCGGATATTCGTCTTTATTGAGGTACGAGCCACCAATTCCAGTGACAGGTTTATTCTGGCAAGACAGCGTACGCTCAACATCAGGGTCGTCATAATCAGCAATATAAGCATCGCACTGTTGTAAAAAATCAGGATCAAGCCGACAGCGATAGTCTTCTTCAATTAATAGCTGCCAATTGGCCTGTTGCTGGTTTCGCCATGATGCAATGCCACCCATCACCCTTCGGTCATAAACTTTGTTACCGTTAAACAGAACCCCGATGCAGTGTTGCATACTGATTCCTCCCCTTCACAAAAAGCACTTCGACACTATAAAAAAATAATGAGACGAGTATTGAGCCATCTCAGCGATTGCCTTCTGGTAAGGGTGCTCATTCTGTTTTTTTGACCTGAATCATTTATTGCCCGGGTTGTAAAAAAAACATAATTCATTGTTTGTTTTTCATAATTGTTTCCGGCTATAGGGCTCTTTACCCTGTGACTTCCAATATTTGATGTCTTTGCCAATTCCAAAGTGATCGCCATTGCTATTGATCAAAAGGCGATTAAAGCCTGTTCAGCTGGCATGGCAAAAATCAGTCAGGAGTAATGTATGTTCCTTGGTATAGACTTGGGAACCTCCGGAGTGAAGGTTATTTTGCTGGATGAAAATGACCAGATACAAGCCCAGGTTTCCGTTCCTCTCTCCCTTTCCAGGCCCAGGCCAAACTGGTCGGAACAGGAGCCTGACAGCTGGTTTAATGCCGCTTTTACAGCCATCGGTGAACTGGGAAAAACAGAGGATCTATCGGTTGTAAAAGCCATCGGACTGTCTGGTCAAATGCACGGTGCGACTTTATTGGATAAGGGGCTGAAGCCATTGCGACCGGCCATTCTCTGGAATGATACTCGCAGCTTCCATGAGTGCCAGGAACTTGAGGCAGCAAACCCCGCTTTTCTTTCCCTGGGGGGGAACCGGGTAATGCCCGGGTTTACCGCGCCAAAATTGAGATGGGTTGAAAGACATGAGCCGACGGTTTTCAAAAAAATCCATAAAGTCCTGTTACCCAAGGATTACCTGAATCTTCAGCTTACCGGTGAAATTGTTTCCGACCGCTCTGACAGTGCCGGTACGCTCTGGCTGGATATTGCCAGACGGGACTGGTCAGACTCCTTGCTGGACAGTTGTCACCTAAGTCGCGAGCAGATGCCGGCCCTGTTTGAGGGCTGCGAGGTCAGCGGTTACCTTCGCAGTGACCTGTCAAGGCGCTGGGGTATGGGGCGGATTCCGGTTGTGGCCGGTGCTGGAGATAATGCCGCCGGAGCCATTGGCGTGGGTGTCACGACGCCTGGGCAGGCGATGCTTTCTCTGGGTACGTCCGGTGTCATTTTTGTGGTAACCGATGGTTTCCATTCCTGCCCCGAACAAGGGGTCCACAGTTTCTGTCATGCCTTGCCGGATACCTGGCACCTGATGTCTGTAATGCTCAGTGCTGCCTGTTGCCTTGACTGGCTGGCCCGCCTGACCGGTGCCCGGTCGGTGGGTGCATTGTTACAGGAGGCAGAGCATCAGGGGCGGTTCAGTGAGCAATTGGTGTTTTTGCCGTATCTGTCGGGTGAACGCACTCCCCACAATAACTCTGATGCCCGTGGTGTGTTTTTCGGTATGGATCATGACACACGCCGCCCGGATCTGACACGGGCTGTGTTGGAAGGGGTATCCATGGGGCTCAAAGATGGTTACCAGGCTTTGCAGAGCGCTGGCGCAAGGATGGATCAGATCACTTTGATTGGAGGGGGGGCTCAAAGCCCGCTCTGGCGGCAGATGCTGGCTGATATTCTTCAGATGCCCCTGCATTATCGAGCCGGCAGCGAAGTAGGACCGGCTTTGGGGGCTGCCCGTCTGGCCCGGCTTGGCTTACAACGGGATTACTCACCGGCTTCAGTGGCTGATTTCTGTCCGGTACCCGAGTTGACACAAACTCATCAGCCGAACCCTCTGTTAGCCGATCAATACCACAGCAAACATCGACAATTCCAGCGTATTTATCAATCACTGATCGACGATTTCGGTGCCCATTAAGGAGAGTGTGATGAGCCAGGCAATCCATAAAGAACTGTTTTCAGGCATTGACAAGGTTTGCTTTAAGGGGAGTCAAGCGGGTGATGAGCGTTTAGATACCCTGTGCTACCACTTTTACGACAAAGATCGGGTGATCCTGGGCAAGACCATGGCCGAGCACCTGAGACTGGCGGTGTGTTACTGGCATAATTTCTGCTGGCAGGGAAACGATGTTTTTGGCGATCCGTCTTTTCGCCGACTGTGGAACCAACCGGAGCCAATGGTAGCTGCACGCCTTAAAGCGGACGCCGCTTTTGAGCTGGCCGGTAAGCTGGATGTTCCCTTCTACTGCTTCCATGATACCGATGTAGCACCTGCCAGCGATTCTCTTAAAACCTTTACGGATGGCTTCAAGGCCATGACGGATTATCTGGGGGATAAGCAGGAAAAAACCGGAATCCGGCTATTGTGGGGAACGGCTAACTGTTTTGGCCATCGTCGCTATATGTCGGGAGCCGCTTCCAGTCCGAACCCGGAAGTATTTGCCTGTGCAGCTACCCAGGTGGCCCATGCCATGGAGGCCACACATCGCCTCGGAGGGGAAAACTATGTGCTATGGGGAGGCCGTGAAGGTTACGAAACGCTACTGAACACAGACCTGCGCCAGGAGCGGGAACAGCTTGGCCGATTTATGCAGATGGTGGTGGAGCACAAGCACAAAATCGGGTTCAGGGGCACTTTGCTGATCGAACCCAAACCCCAGGAGCCCACCAAGCATCAATACGATCATGACGTTGCCACTGTTCATAGTTTTCTACAGCAGTTTGGCCTGGAGCATGAAGTGAAGGTCAATATTGAAGTGAATCATGCGACGTTGGCCGGACATACTTTCCAGCATGAAATTGCCACTGCAGCATCACTGGGTATTCTCGGCAGCATTGATGCCAACCGGGGGGATCTGTTGTTGGGCTGGGATACCGATCAGTTTCCAAACAGTGTGGAAGAGATGACCCTGGCCATATACGAAGTAATCAAGGCTGGAGGGCTGACCACGGGTGGGTTTAATTTTGACGCCAAGCTGCGGCGACAGAGTATTGATAGCAAAGATCTGTTTCATGGGCATGTGGGGGGGATCGACACCCTGGCGCTGGCTTTGATAAAGGCTGCCCGGTTGCTGGAACAGGAAGTTCTGCTGCAGGCCGTGGCTGAACGTTATCAGGGCTGGAGCACGCCCTCTGGAGAAGCCATTCTCCGGGGTGAACAGTCCCTGGATAGCCTCCGTAACCAGGTGTTGAAACAGGATCTTCAACCTGAGCCGGTATCCGGGCAGCAGGAGCACCTGGAAAACATGGTTAACCGCTACATTTTCAGCTGACACGACGGAGGTCAGCGGCATTGTTGTAATGCCATGGTTTTGGCATCCACGGTGGCTGTTTATCACAGTCGCCCATCACAGTCTGATCATTAGTTGAGTTTCGTTTGCACCGCTAGACCAGGATTGCAAAAGGGTTGTCATCCTGGAAAAGCAATGGGGGGAATGAATAATGACCGATATAACCAATGAAATACCCTATAAAAACCCGGAACTGTCCATCTCTGAGCGCGTCACTGACTTGCTGGGGCGGATGACCATTGAAGAAAAAATGGCCCAGATGCACGCCTACTGGCTGTTTTATGATGAAGACGGTGAACTGGCCACCAAGCCCGTGGCCATGCTGGAAGCACCGGACCCAAATGAACTCAGGAAGAAAATGAAGTACGGCATGGGGCAGATAACCCGTCCCCTGGGCAGTCAGGCTGTTGCTCCTGAAATCAGCGTCAAGCGGCTGAACAAATTGCAGAAGTTTCTGGTTGAAGAAACCCGGCTCGGTATTCCGGCGATGTCCCATGAAGAGTGCCTGGTGGGTATGATGGCCAGGGGAGCCACTCTGTTTCCTTCCTCTTTGAGTTACGGAAGCACCTGGAATCCGGAACTGATTGAGCGGGCGGCCCGGGCCATACGGGTTGAAATGAAAAGTATCGGGGCACAACAGGGGCTGGCTCCCGTTCTGGATGTTTCCAGAGACGTTCGCTGGGGCCGAACAGAAGAAACCATGGGGGAAGACCCCTATCTTGTTGGTCTTATGGGTACCCGCTATGTTCGTGGCCTGCAGGGCAAAAATCGTGATCTGCTGGCGACCCTGAAGCACTTTGTCGGTCACTCCGCCAGCGAAGGGGCCCGCAATCATGCTCCGGTTAATCTGGGTTACCGGGAGCTGAACGACACTTTTATGCTGCCTTTTGAGATGGTGGTCAAACAGGCTGACCCTGGTTCAGTGATGCCGGCTTATCATGATATTGATGGTGAGCCCTGTCATGGTTCGGATTTCCTGCTTACAGAAGTGTTACGCAAGCAGTGGGGTTTTAATGGCCTGGTTGTGGCGGATTATGGCGGTATTGATATGTTGTCCGGTCATCACCGGGTCGCCGGAGATATTGCCGGCTCTGCCGCCATGGCATTTAATGCCGGCCTTGATATTGAACTGCCTATGGGGGTTTCTGCAGAACACTTGCCCGCAGCACTCGAAAGGCGAAGCATCAGTGAAACCCGGATTAACGAAATTGTTGCCAGTGTTCTGACTGAAAAATTCAGGTTGGGGTTGTTTGAAAACCCCTATGTGGATGAAAAAGGCATTTGTTTCCAGTCTGAAGAAGCCCAAACCACCGCTAAAGAGATCGCGCTGCAGTCTGCAGTGCTTCTGAAAAACGACGGCACTCTGCCAGTGGACCCGGGCCATGGGCAGAATATTGCCGTAATAGGCCCCACTGCGGCAGACCCGATGGCTTTGCTGTGCGGTTACAGTTTTCCGGCCCATGTGGTGATGTTTGATGGGAACCGCCCGGAATCCGTTGATAACGTTAAGACACCGCTGTCGTCCATAACGAAACTGTATGGCGAGGAACGCACTTCATACGCCAGAGGTTGTGACATTCTGCCCAAAAGAACTTCTGAGGCTCCGGTCTTCCCGGGACAAGCTGAAGTAGAGCCAATGCGTGAGTCTCCTGTCAGTCAGGATATCTCACAGATTCCAGAGGCGGTTGCCGCTGCTGAAAAAGCGGATATCGCCCTGGTTTGTGTGGGGGACCTGGCAGGGTTGTTCCAGACAGGAACCGTAGGGGAAGGCAGTGATACTGATTCCCTGCAGCTGCCCGGAGTTCAACAACAGCTGGTGGAAGCGGTCATTGACTCAGGTACCCCCACTGTCGTGTTAATGACCTGCGGCCGGCCATACACTTTAAGTGACAAAATCAGAGAGCAGGCGGCTGCCATTCTGATGAGTTTTGCCCCCGGGCAGGAAGGGGGGGAAGCCCTGGCTGAGTTGATTGCCGGAATCCGCAGCCCTTCCGGGCGACTGACCGTATCCATTCCCGGCAGTGCAGGCGCTGTGCCATTTTACTACAACCATAAGTTCAAAAGTTGTGGCACTCCCATTGCCCGGCATTTTGGCAGCTGGTATCCCTTCGGTTATGGCCTGACCTACACCCGTTTTGAATATTCCAATCTCTCTTTTGATTCTGCCAATATTGATATTAAGACAGGAGACGTTTTATTCAGCTGTGAGGTGACCAATACAGGAACCCGGTCCGGTACTGAAGTGGTCCAGGTGTATTTTCGTGATCTTTATGCCTCGGTTGTACGCCCGGTAAAAGAACTCAAAGCTTTCAAGCGGGTATCGCTGGAGCCGGGAGAACAGGCTCTGGTGACCTTCAGGGTTCCTGTGGATATGCTGAATTTTACCAGCCTCAAGGGCAAAAGGGTGGTAGAAGGCGGCGAATTCCGGGTTATGGTCGGAGCCTCAAGTAATGACATTCAACTGGAAGGAATCGTCACCATAAACGGTACATGCCGTAAATTGGAAAAACACTGGCGTATGGAAAGCGAGGCCAAAGTCGAACACGTTGAGCGCAAGGTTTCAACGGTTTCGGAGTCTGTTTAAAACCATTCCGGGCAACCCTTCCGGGTTGCCTTTTTTTCTGTTTTAACTGAAGGGGGAAGCCCGCCGTGAGTACGATTACTGTGCGGGAAAAAGTGGCATTTGCCATGGGGGATTCTGCCAGCAATATTGTTTTCCAGTCTGTTACCCTGTTGCTGGCTTTCTTTTACACCGATATTTTTGGCATTTCCGCGGCGGCAGTGGCCACGCTGTTTTTGGTGGTGCGTGTCATTGATGCCGTCACGGATCCGCTTATGGGGGCAATTGCCGATCGAACGCAAACCCGATGGGGACGTTATCGCCCTTACTTACTCTGGCTTGCCGTGCCCTATGGCATTATTACTGCGCTGGCATTTACCACACCGGACTGGGGGGACAGTGCCAAACTGGTTTACGCCTATATCACCTACTCATTAATGATGGTTCTGTACACGGCCATCAATATTCCCTATTGCGCCCTGGGGGGTGTCATTTCCAGAGAGCCGGAAGATCGGATGAGCCTGAGTGCGTACCGCTTTGTTTTTGTCTCC
The DNA here is from genome assembly GCF_057680865.1 of Endozoicomonas sp. Z74. NCBI lineage: Bacteria > Pseudomonadati > Pseudomonadota > Gammaproteobacteria > Oceanospirillales > Endozoicomonadaceae > Endozoicomonas > Endozoicomonas sp. Z74. Next base: position 41,914 of record NZ_JBLYZI010000005.1, on the reverse strand, counting down.
CTTACGGGGTTGGCGGTTGCTTCGCTGGTGCTCCCCATGACCGAAGCCTTTGGGGCGGATAACCGGGCCAAAGGGTATCAGATGGCCATGGCGGTTATGAGCCTGCTTGCCGTCCTGCTTTTTTTCCTGTGTTTTGCCTTTACCCGCGAGCGGGTAAAACCCGTGGCATCCAGCACCCATAACTTCCGAAAGGAACTCAAGGCCTTGTTCCTGACCAATGACCAGTGGCGTGTCATTGCCGGTCTTAATTTTCTGTTCCTGATCACCAGTGTGATGCGTTCGACGGTGAACCTGTACTACACCTCCTATTATATGGAGCGGCCGGATCTGGGAGCTACCGTGTTGTCACTGTTTATGATGGGCAGCGTTGCCGGAGGGATTCTGGCCCGGGTACTGACCCGGTCTTTCTGCAAGCTGGCCATATTCCGGTTACTGATTCTGTGCTCGGCTGGGCTTTTATTCATTCAGTATTTTGTACCGCCAACGGCGGTCGGTCTGATCATGGTCCTGTTGTTTCTTCTGGGGATAACCAATATGGCGGCGGCCACCATCCTCTGGGCCATGAATGCGGATGTGGTGGATTACGGAGAGTTGAAAACAGGGCGTCGGACTGATGGCCTCACGTTTTCTGCCACTCTGTTTGCCCTCAAGCTGGGAGTGGCTGTAGGAGGAGCCATGGCCACCTGGCTGTTGTCTCAGTATGGATACGAAGCCAATGCCGTACAGACGGAAGAAGCCATTTCCGGCATTGTGATGTTGAACACCCTTTTTCCGGCCATCGGTTATCTGGTGGTCTTTGGCTGGATGATTCAGTACCGGCTGCATAGCGAGAAGGTGAGGGAGATTAATAGCGAATTGGATGGAGCAGGTGCTTATTGAACCCGGCTCTGCAAAGTGGACAGAGATTGTGCACCCTTTTCACAGGGTGCACTCTGGTCGTGCGTTAATGGTGGATTACTAGGGGCTGTTGATGTTTTGTCGTGTGCTCAGCCAAAGCCAGCGTTTTCGTGCCAAGGCGCAGTAGCGCAGGAATACCGTCGTCTTTCAAGCTGCTGCAACGATGGTACGGAAGCGCTGGCTTTGGCCCTTCGGGTGGTTCGTAAAGCGGCCTTCCGGCTGTGTTGAACTGGCTTGACGTAGAATGCGCGCTGCGCCAGTCCGCCTTGCGTTAGGCCGCTTTACTAACCACTGAGCTCACGCTAAAACATCAACAGCCCCTAATCAAAGAGCCGGGCATTTACTGTTATTGCGAATGGCACACCCTTTGCTGTACGTAGATTTGTAAAAGAAGGTTGTTTTTTGCTGCTCCTGTCCTGGTTTGATCTTCAACAGGATGAGAGAGGAAAACAGCCATCGTTTATCGATCAGAATTCGGGGGAAGTGCATTCTGATTGGTTATTATTCAATCGAATAACGCTGAAGGGAATGCCATGTCTTATTTAGTCCCCGCGGATTTTGTCACCAAAATGGTGGACGCCGGTGAAGCCAAAATTCATATGTCCACCCGGGACACTCTGATCAGAGCCTATATGGCCGGAGCCATTCTCGCCCTGGCCGCGGTTTTTGCCATTACCATTTCTGTGCAGACCGGCTCTGGATTGCTGGGTGCTGTTCTTTTCCCGGTGGGTTTCTGCATGTTGTATTTGATGGGGTTTGACCTGCTGACCGGGGTGTTTGTGCTGGCCCCTCTGGCATTACTGGATAAACGTCCGGGTGTCACCGTAAAAGGGGTGCTGAGAAACTGGGGGCTGGTTTTTACCGGTAACTTTGCCGGCGCATTGACGGTGGCCTTTATGATGGCGTTTGTCTTTACCTATGGTTTCTCGGTCGAGCCCGGTGCCATCGGGGAAAAAATAGCCGGTGTCGGTGAGGCGCGAACCCTGGGTTATGCCGAGTATGGACTGGTTGGCTGGCTGACGATCTTTTTCCGCGGGATGCTCTGTAACTGGATGGTTTCCATGGGGGTGGTGGGAGCGATGATTTCCACCTCGGTCAGTGGCAAAGTGATCTCCATGTGGATGCCGATCATGCTGTTCTTTTTTATGGCCTTTGAACACTCTGTAGTGAATATGTTCCTGTTTCCATCCGGCATCATTCTGGGCGCAGATTTTTCGGTAATGGACTATCTGGTCTGGAATGAGATCCCCACGGTTCTGGGTAACCTGGTCGGTGGTCTCGCTTTTACCGGATTAACGCTTTACACCACCCATGTAAGAACGGCACCCAGCCGGGCCTGATGCATTTCCGGGCAGGGCAGGTCTCAGACCTGAGGCCCTGCCTCCCTCTTCGAATATCAAACCCTTCGTCCTTTTTCCTGGCAAATATGCTATTTTAGACCGCTTTAATGATCGCGAGTGGGGCTTGTTTCCTACAACGAGCCCTGGAGGATAGCATGTGACCGACTCCAATGAGTCCTGGGAAGGCCTGGTTTCCATCCGGGATTTTGTACGCTGGGGCGCCAGCCGTTTTAATGAAGCAGGCCTCTTTTTCGGACATGGCAGTGATAATGCGCTGGATGAGTCCATGCACCTGGTGTATCAGGTACTGCAGCTTCCCTGGGATTTGCCGGAAAGCTATCTGGACAGTCGTCTGTCCATGAATGAACGGCAGTCGGTGGCCAGCCTGATTGAGCAGCGGGTCAGCAGTCGTAAGCCCCTGGCTTATCTGGTCAACCAGGCCTGGTTCTTCGATATGCCCTTTTATGTGGACGAGCGGGTGCTGGTTCCCCGCTCGCCGGTGGGTGAGTTGATTCGTCAGCAGTTTCAGCCCTGGCTGGGTGAGGTGACCGTCAGCCGGGTTCTGGATCTTTGCGCAGGGTCCGGTTGTATCGGCATTGCTTCTGCCCATGCTTTCCCGGAGTCCCAGGTAGATTTGCTGGATATTTCCGATGATGCTCTGGAAGTGGCCAATATCAATATTGACCAGCATGAACTCTGGGGCCGGGTACAGGCCATTCAGTCAGACCTGTTCGGATTCCTGGATCATCTGCCGGAAAGACCCCGTTATCAGTTGATTCTCAGCAACCCACCCTATGTGGATGCTGAAGACATGTCCGATATGCCCGATGAATTCAGTCATGAGCCCCGCCTTGGTCTTGCGGCCGGGGATGACGGGCTCGACTTTGCCCGCCGGATTCTGGCCCAGGCAGCCGATTACCTGGATGACCGGGGACTACTGGTGCTTGAGGTGGGAAACAGTCAATGGGCGTTGCAGGATGAATACCCGGAAGTGCCGTTTGTGTGGCCGGAGTTCGATGCTGGAGGCCATGGTGTTCTGGTATTATCCGCAGAGCTTTGCCGGGAGTTTCAACCGCTGTTTAAAAGCCGGCTGGCAGCCTGACTGAAAGAAGCTGTGGCCACCCAGAGGCGGAACAACAAAGAGCGGGAAAGGCGGGTGGCCTGATAACCACCGGCCTTCCCCGGATAGACAACAATGAGATGGCTCGAATATGGCAGGAAACAGCATAGGGCAACTGTTCAGGGTAACCAGCTTTGGGGAGTCCCATGGCCTGGCTCTGGGGTGTATTGTGGATGGTTGCCCTCCCGGTATGCCCCTGACAGAGGCTGACCTCCAGGTAGACCTGGACCGACGCAAGCCCGGTACGTCAAAGTTTACCACCCAGCGTCGTGAACCGGATCAGGTGAAAATTCTTTCCGGTGTTTTTGAAGGCAAAACCACCGGTACGCCCATCGGGCTGCTGATTGAAAACCAGGATCAGCGCTCCAAGGATTACTCTGAAATCATGAACCTGTTCCGGCCAGGTCATGCCGACTACACCTATACCCATAAATACGGATTTCGGGATTACCGGGGAGGAGGGCGCTCTTCCGCCCGTGAGACAGCCATGCGCGTAGCAGCAGGTGCCATTGCCCGGAAGTACCTGCAAACCATGGGGATTGAAGTCAAGGGATGGCTTTCCCAGATCGGCTCTATCAAAGCGGAGTCCTTTGACTGGAATGAAGTGCGCAATAACCCGTTCTTCTCTCCGGATGCGGATAAGGTGCCTGACATGGAAGCCCTGATTACCCAGTTGCGAAAAGAGGGGAACTCTGTAGGTGCGAGGGTCTCGGTGATGGCGACCGGGGTGCCTCCAGGCTGGGGGGAGCCGGTTTTTGACCGTCTGGATGCGGATCTGGCTCATTCACTGCTGAGTATCAATGCGGTGAAGGGGGTTGAAATCGGAGATGGTTTTGACTCCGTCCAGCAAAAGGGCACCGAACACCGGGATGAAATGACCCCGGAAGGATTTCTCTCCAATCATGCTGGTGGGATTCTGGGAGGCATCAGTTCTGGCCAGGACATTGTTGCCCATATTGCCCTGAAGCCAACGTCCAGCATTACCACGCCTGGCAAAACCATCAATAAGGACGGTGAAGCTACGGAAGTGGTCACCAAGGGCCGCCATGACCCCTGTGTGGGCATCCGGGCGGTGCCCATTGCTGAAGCCATGATGGCCATTACCCTGATGGATCACTTTATGCGACAGCGGGCGCAGAATGCGGATGTGGTCAGTCCGGCACCAGTGATTTGAATGATATGAGCCATGTGGCACCGGTTGGCATGGCTCATTTTTTGTTTTTTCGGACGGGGTATCCGTGAGTCAGAACTTACTGCCCAAAGGTGTCGATATTTTCTGCATCCCAGGCATAATTGATCCAGTAATCTTCAATTTCTTCACCCACAAAAAAGTGTTTCAACGCTTCAGGCAGGCGTCCTTTTTTCTCCTTCTTTTTGTTGTGCACCACAAACGCTGAAAATTCAGCCCCGGGCTGGCTTTCAAACAGGTGCTGGAGAGTGAACTCCAGGGTGGTTCTTTCATCATCCACTTCATCAATGACCAGTACTTTCTTGCCGGTCAGGTCTATATCCGTTTCCAGCCATTGTAACTTAATGGGCTGCTCCGCCGGGGCGGTGCCGGTTTCATCACTGTATCTGGACAGTGAGACAATCAGGATGGGCCGGTTAATGTACGTTCTCATGATCCGCGCAGGGATCAGGCCACCACCGCCAATGGCCAGCAGATAGTCTGGCTGGTAGCCAGCCTTGGTCAGCTCGGTGGCGGTTTTCTGGATGGTGTTGTGGATATCGTTATAGGTAAAGTTGTATTGCTGCATGAAGGGGGCTTCAGATGATCCGGTTTTGAAAGCGGGTTATTTTATGCCTGCAGCTCTATGGGTTCAATGAGGAGCCTGTTTTGAACTTTCCTGAAAATACTGGTCTAAACTTCCTGATTTGCTGCAACTGACTCTCTTCCAGCGGTTAACTGGAGGACAGGTTTACTCAGGATTCGGGAGGTATCCCTATGTATATAGCCGTTTTACGGGGCGTTTCTGCACTTCTGCTTTTGTCTGCACTGTTTGGTTGTACCGCTACGGAACACCGTAAGGCTGTGATGGATGACTCCACGGACAAAATGACGGTGGGTAAGGTTCAGCGTGAAATCCGCGTTGGCATGAGTGGTGCTGAGGTGGCCCAGGTGCTTGGATCGCCCAATGTGGTCTCGACGGATGAGGAGCGTCGGGAGGTCTGGATCTATGACAAAGTGGCCACAGATACCGCTTATTCTGCCAGCAGTGGCGGCGTAACTGCGCTTATTCTTGGCTGGGGCAAATCATTTGGGGGTGGGGGAATGCCTGGTTACAGTGCTGGCTCTGGTGCCAGTTCCAAGTCACAGCGGACCCTGACCGTGATTATCAAGTTTGATGATCAGAAAAAGGTTCGTGACTTTGCCTATCATACGTCACGGTTCTAGAGGGCGATATGCAGGCAGGTTGTTCCATGAAACCCTATGGAAGTATGGCTTGCTGGCAGGCTTTGCTGCTGGCGGTGGTATTGGTCATGGCAGGTTGCCAGAAGATACCTAAAGATGCTTTGAAATTGTCTCCAGAGTCTCTCGAAAAGCGCTCTCTTCAGACCCGGAAGTACCAGGGGGTATCGGAAGAGGATATTTTATCCGCGTCGGCCAGCGTCATTCAGTACCTTGGCTTTAATATTGATGAGAGTGAAGCCCGTCTGGGCCTGATAGTGGGCTCCAAGGATCGGGATGCCACCAACTATGGGCAGTGGGCGACCTCTGCTGCGGTGGCATTTTTCAGCATGGGCATGATGTCAGTGGATGTTGATAAAAGCCAGAAGCTGCGGGTGTCCCTGGTGGTTCGTCCTGTGCCTGATAGTGATGGCAAGGGGCATTTTGTCCGGGTCACTTTCCAGAGGATTATCTGGGATACCAAGGGAAAGGTGACCTTGACGGAGCGGCTGGAGGAGCCGTCGATGTATCAGGAATTTTTTGACCGGTTATCCAAGGCTGTGTTTCTGGAGGGACAGAAAATATGAAACCAATGTCGTTGATGAACATCCTGTTCATTATCTGCCTGATCACTGGCCTGGCCGGCTGCCAATCCTGGTCTCGAAAAGAGCTGCTTTCCACCAGTGAAAGTCAGGTTCAGGCACGAAATATCCAGACCCGGGCATTTGACACCAGTGACAAGTCCCTGACTCTTCGAAGTGTGATCTCTACCTTGCAGGATTTGGGGTTTGTGGTTGATAAGGCGGATGAAGTGCTGGGTACAGTCAGTGCCACCAAGCTGGATGGCTATCAGTTGCGGGTGACCGTGACCGTCCGTCCAAGAGGGGATAAACAGATGCTGGTACGAGCGAACGCTCAGTACAACCTCACGGCGGTTGAAGATCCTGTTATCTACCAGGACTTTTTCACCTCACTGGGTAAATCCATGTTTCTGACCGCTCACCAGGTGGACTGAGGTGGGTTTTGGAAGGCAGGTTGATTCTGCCTTCCATGGATTACGGTTTGATCAGGTCTTTGCCTTGGCGTACATCGCTTCAATTTCTTTGCGGAACCGTTTCATAATGATTTTCCGGCGGAGCTTCAGTGTGGGAGTAATTTCCCCAAGCTCGATGGAAAACTCTTTGGGAAGAAGAGTGAATTTCTTCACCTGCTCGAATTTGGCCAGTTCCTGCTGCACTTTGGCAAGACGTTTCTGAATCAGTTCCTGAATGCTGGTGTGTTGTACCAGCTCTTTGTGGCATTTGTATTTCAGGTTCAGTGCTTTTGCATGTTCCTCAAGGGCTTCAAAGGCTGGAACGATCAGGGCTGTGACGTAGTTTCTGGCATCGGCGATAATGGCGATTTGCTCAATAAACCGGTCTTTGCCCAGGGTGCCTTCAATGTACTGTGGGGCGATGTATTTACCCGTTGAGGTTTTCATCAACTCCTTGATGCGCTCGGTCATTCTCAGGGCGCCGTTTTCATCGATCAGACCCGCGTCGCCGGTATGAAGCCAGCCATCTTCCGTGAAGGTTTTGGCGGTTTCTTCCGGTTTTTTGTAGTACCCGCGCATCACCGTGTCGCCTTTCACCTGGATCTCGCCGTCTTTGCCGATGCGAACATGAATGCCAGGCAGGGGGAGACCGCAGCTGCCAAATTCAAATTCGGTGTCACGGAAACAGGTGACCGTGGCTACGGTTTCTGTCATGCCATAGCCTACTTTGACATCCAGGCCAATGCTGTGAAAAAAACGGTTGATGTCATCGTCCAGTCGAGCGCCGCCACAGGGCATGAAGCGAATGCGGCCACCCAGGCCATCCCGGATTTTGCTGAACACCAGGCGGTCAGTCAGTTGATTCAATTTGTGAAGGTAACCGGGGACGGTCAGTCCTTTTCGATGGTACTCCATGTGGGAATGACCAATCTTCAATGCGGTTTTGAAGATCAGGCGACGAGCCAGTGGTGCTTCTGCCACCCGGCTATGGATCATGGTGTAGATCTTTTCAAACAAACGGGGAACGGCACACACAACGGTCGGTTTTATCTGCTTCAGTGCTTCGCTGACCTGTGTAGGGTCCTTCAGGTAAACATTGGTGGCACCCCGGGAGAGGACATAGTAGCTCCAGGCTCTCTCAAAGATATGACTCAGGGGCAGAAAACAGAGTGAGGTATCAAGGCTGTCCAGGTGGATGACTTTGTCATGGCCGGTGAAGCTGGCGGCCAGGTTAGCATAATCCAGCATCACGCCCTTGGGTTCGCCGGTGGTGCCAGAAGTGTAAATCAGGGTGAACAGATCCTCCATGCAGCGGGAGGCGAGGCGCTGGTCAAACTCTGAAGATTCTCCGGTACCCTTTTGTGTAAGGGTATTGAAATACAGGGCCTGTTGGCAGCCCTGCAGGTCAACCTCCTCATTAAAAACGACGATGGTTTTCAAAAAGGCAGAGGATTGCAACAGTTCCAGTGCTTTGTCGAACTGCTCCTGGTCGCCCACAAACAGCAGGGATGCTTCAGTTTCATCCAGAATGTATTGAGCCTGCTCTGTGGTACAGGTGGGGTAGAGCGGGACGGTGACCAGGCGTGCCTGGAGACTGGCCAGATCAGCCATGGTCCATTCCGGTCTGTTCTGGGACCAGATTCCCACTTTGTCCTGAACACTCAGGCCCAGGGTCAGCAGCGCCCGGGCCAGCTGATCAATACGGGTAATGAGTTGCTTCCAGCTGATGCCGCCCCTGCCAGCCTGATCCGTTGAGGACCCTGCGGTACGCATGGCTATCTGGTCCGGGTTGCGCAGGCCGCGTTCTCGAAGCTGACTGATCAGATGCATTGAAAGAGGTGATTTCATGGGCGTTTTTTCGGGCGCAGGTTCGGACACGGGCTTTGGCACTGGAGACGGTCTCAAGAGCTGGAAGAATAGGACTTTGGTTCAGAAAACGAGAGAGAATGGTACCTGATGGGTTCGATAACAAAAATTGATCCACGTCATTTTATGCCAGTATCCACTGATGAAAGTGTAACCGTTGGTAACTGAGTGATACCGGATAAACGTCTTTTTTTCTTTCCCTGTGGGCCGCTGGAATGTTTCTTGGGCACAAGTAGGAGATTTAGAAAGTGCGATTGGTATTACTACCCTTTCCAGAATGCAGGCGTGAACAAAACCAGTACGGTAATCACCTCCAGCCTGCCCATCAGCATGCCAAAGCTTAGCAGCCATTTGGCCGTGTCGGGAAGGGAACTGAAATTACCGGCAGGCCCGATTATCTCCCCCATACCCGGCCCTACATTGGCCACGGCGGTAGCGGCACCGCTGATGCTGGTAATGGGGTCCAGCCCACAAAGGGTCAGCAGCAGGCTCATTAACGTCACCAGCAGTGCCAGGAAAAAACTGAATCCGATCAGTGAACGAAGAATGTCGCTGCTGATCGACTGGCCATTGTAGGTCTGAACAAAACAGGCCCGGGGGTGCACCAGTTGTTTTAACTGGATGTAGAGCAATTTGGCACCGATCTGAAACCGGAAAATTTTGATGCCTCCAGCGGTTGAGCCTGAACAGCCGCCAACGAAAATCAGGAAAAAAAACATCAGGGAGGCAAATCCCCCCCACAAGGTGTAATCACCGTGGGCGTATCCGGTGGTGGTGACGGTTGAGGTGGTGTTAAAAGCCACCAGGGTCAGTGCCCGCCAGAAGCTGTAGTCTGAGTGAAAGACCAGCCAGAGGCTGAGTATGCCCCAGACTACCAGGAGAAAACCGATGAAGGCCTGTACCTGGGTATCCTGGTGCAGGCAATGGACCTCTCCCCGAATGCAGCGGACAAACAGCACAAAAGGCAGACTAGCCAGAATCATAAAGACGGTACTGGTCCAGATAATGAAGGGGTTTCTGAAATGGGCCATGGAAGCGTCAGAGGTGGAGTAGCCTCCGGTGGAAACCGTGGTCAGGGCATGGTTAATGGCCTCGAAGCCGGACATGCCCCCCAGGAAATAGAGGTAGGCACAGACAGCGGTCAGGGCCAGGTAAACGGTGACAATGCGTTTGGCGATGCTGCCGGAGCGGGGCATGGCCTTTTCGGACCAGTCTGATGATTCACTCTGAAAAAGACGCATGCCGCCTACTTTAAGGAAGGGCAGTACGGCCACGGCCATGACGATAAAACCAACACCCCCCAGCCACTGAAGCAGGGACCGCCAGATCAGGACACTGGGTGCCATGGTGTCGAGGCCGGCAAGCACGGTTGATCCTGTGGTTGTGATACCTGACATGGTTTCAAAAAAAGCATCGGTGTAGCTGATGGGGAGTTTGAACCACAGGGGTAAGGCAGCGAACCCGTTAAGGGTCAGCCAGCACAGCGTGGTCAGCAGAAAAATCTGCCTGGGTTTCATATTGAAATGCGCTGGCCGGAAGGAGAGGGTCAGCAGCCCCCCGGCCAGAAGAGTGATGCCTGCAGAGGCAATGAACTCCCAGATATCAGGGTTGCCAGTCAGCAGGTCATAAATCACAGGCAGCAGCATCAACTTGGCCAGCGCCGTCAGGAACAGACCAATAACGTAGAGTACCGGACGATGACTCATAACCAGCCTTATTTCAACAGAAAAGGCCGGGCGCTCACTGCGGGCACCCGGCCATGGAAGTGCTATCAAATAGCGGCTGGAGGAAGGATAGCTTATAACCGGATCAGTGTTCTGCCGGTGACCTGGCCGTTGGTGATGGCTTCTGCCAGCTCAGGAACTGCTTCTAGGCCCACTTCCTGGGAGACATCGTTGTAGGAAGATTCGGGCAGCAGTTCAACCAGTCGGTTCCAGGCCTGCTTCCGTTTTGCAGTGGGGCACATGACAGAATCCACGCCCAGCAATTTCACCCCGCGGAGAATAAAGGGCATTACCGTAGTCGGCAGGTCGAAACCGCCCGCCAGACCACAGGCGGCAACCGCACCCTGGTAGTCTACCTGGGCCAGTACTTTGGCCAGAACTTTACTGCCTACCGTGTCGATGCAGCCCGCCCAGAGTTGCTTCTCCAGGGGACGGGCAGGTTCCAGCAGCTCATCCCGGGCCATGACCCGGTCAGCACCGATGGATTTGAGCCACTCGGTGTTCTGGGGTCGGCCGGATACTGCAACGGTTTTATAGCCCAGGCGCTTCAGCAGGGTAAGCGATACACTGCCCACACCGCCGCTGGCGCCGGTCACCAGAACTTCTCCTTTATCAGGAGTGATGCCAGCCTCTTCCAGGGCCATCACACACAGCATGGCGGTGAGGCCTGCGGTGCCGATGATCATCGCTCTGCGGCTGTCCAGACCTTCCGGCATGGGAACCAGGTAGTCGGCTTTGACGCGGGCTTTTTCCGCCATGCCACCCCAGTGGTTTTCGCCCACTCCCCAGCCTGTCAGGATAACGCGATCTCCGGGCTGGTAACGCTCATCGCTGGATTCAGCGACAGTACCCGCATAATCAATGCCTGGAACCATGGGAAACTGCCGGATGATTTTCCCTTTTCCGGTGATCGCCAGACCATCCTTGTAGTTCAGGGAAGAATATTCGACAGCCACGAGAACCTCACCTTTCGGCAGGGCTGACTCTTCCAGTTGCTGAATGGATGCCGTAGTGATTTTGTCCTGTTGATTGAGAACCAGTGCCTTGAACATAAAAGACAAACTCTAGTTAAAATAAAGAGTAAAAGACTATACCCCTGTCACCCGGTTATGACGATAGTTATGAGTAGTTAAGCTGCGCTGCGGGAATGCGTGAACCCCTGATTATTAGCTTGCAAAGTTGGTGTGGTTCAGAGCTATTCTGACACAGCTGAAGCCGAGTGTGCACCATTGAAGAACGCTCTCAATGGCGGGTCATTTGATGCGAAACCGGTTGTACAGCCAGAACCAGCATTGGGGAAATTCCCGGATTACTTTTTCCATGCTGGTCAGAATCTTTTTCATGTATTGATCCCGGTTCTGATCACCGGATGTGTTCGGTTGGGTCATCTCTTCTGGTGATGACAGTTTTTCAATATAAACGACCAGCTCTTTTTTTTCCCTGACACCGTAGATGAAAAACAGTGGAACCTGGGCCATGGCGGCAAGGGATGCAGCCGTTTGGGGAACGGTTGTTCTCTGGCCAAGAAACTCCACTTCCGGGCCATTGTCACGTAAATCACTGTGAACAAATACGCACTGGTGGTTGCGCAAGCAGCCGAGCAGGTCAAAGAAGGTGCCTTTGCTTCTGGAGATATAAGGGATGCCTATCTTTTCCAGCATGGCGGCACCGAGATAGTGCAGTTGTGGGTTGGACTGACCTGATCCGATAATCGTGCAAACCGGATAGCCCAGTTGCTGGATCGCATAGGTAGGGGCTTCGGTCTGGGCAATATGGGCGGAGGCAAATACTGCCCCCTGCTCACCAGGTTTTGGTAATTGTTCGGCACCGACAACCCGATAGTTTTCGTTGGGGATCTGCAGGATATCGAAAGTGTCCTTGCAAAATGATCGGGTAGAACGCTTTACTACAGCCCGGACCTGGTGGGCCTGATATTCTGGAAACACCGTTTTAACCCGTCGGAACAGGCGTTTTTTCTGGGTTTGATACAGCAGGGTGGAGAATATGGTTGAGCATACTCTACGTACAGGTGCAGGGCTGTTAATCAGGCGCCAGCAGAGGGCGTAGATTCCTTTCAGTTTTTTTGCGGATGCGGTCATGATTCAGGAAACCTTCGAGCCGGAAGTTGCTGATGATCCTTGCAATGATTGCCATTGATTTTGCTGGTACAGTTGCAACAGTTGCTTGCGATCCAGTTTATGGCTTCCGTTCAGTGGCGCTTTTTCAAGGCAAACCGGAAGAATTTCCGAAGGCACCATGTACTCAGGCAATATTTGGCCCAACGCTTGCCTGAGTTCTTCGCTTCTTTCCCTGTCATGGGGCCAGCCCTCGGGTTGGAAGGCAAAAGCAATCAGCCGGGTCACCTGGCCCTTTCTTTTCAGAGGCAGAACGACTGAGCAGGAGACGCCATTCAACTGATCCAGGCGCGCTTCAATCTCGGGTATTTCGATTCGGTAACCATTCAACTTGATCTGTCCATCACGACGGCCAAGGCAGAAAAGCAAGCCGTCTTTCAAGTAGCCAAAGTCTCCGGTTCGATAAGCCCGCATTCCGTTATACGAAAAGAATGCAGTATTGGCGGGGTGATGGACGCCGAGGTATCCGATGGAAACATTGTCACCGCAGAGAATGATTTCTCCTTCGCCATCCGTTACCTGCTGATCATCATTCATGATCAGTATCTCACCGCTGGGTTTGCTGTAGCCGACCGGTAGCTGGACGGGGTGCTCTGCCAGGGTCTGTTCATTGACCTGCATGAGGGTTACCACTACGGTCGCTTCAGTGGGGCCATATGCATTATAGACACAGCCATCACCAAAGCGGCGGTTTAACTCACTGGCTGTTCTGGGGGGCAGGGGTTCACCGATGAAAATAAAGTGTTTCAGGGCCGGGAATGCGTCTCGACTAAACTCTCTTGCAAGGAACCAGCGTGGGGCAAAGGAGGGGGTTGAAATCCAGACGGAGCACTGGTGCTGCCGAAGTAAACGGAAAAAAGCCCGGTGATCAGCGCAAGTTGTTCGATCCACCAGCAGCAGACTGCCGCCGTGGCCCATGGAGATGGCAAGATCCAGTACCGACACATCAAATGAGAATAGGGCCTGATTCAGGTTGACGCTGTCAGCATCGGCTGGAAAGTCTCTCTCCACCCAGCTCCAGAAATCCAGAAACGCGGAATAGGTGATTTGAACACCTTTGGGTTGCCCGGTGCTACCTGAGGTGAATAAGATGTACATCAATTCCCGTTCAGGATTGCAGAACTGACCCTGGCCAATGTCAAAATTAGACCATTGTGCGGTTTCCAGGTCGATAAGAAGTCCCTTGCCCAGTTGCTTCTGAATTGCCTTTAATCGCTCTCTTGGGTATAGAGTATCCACTGGTACGTAGGGAATGCCCAGTTGCAGGCAGGCCAGCATGATGGCTACAAAGTCATGTTGTTTATGCCCGTAAATCACCACAGGCTGTTCAGGGTTGGCTGTGGATTGCAGTCGTTCAGAAATATAATTCACCCGGAGATTCAGGTTTTCCCAGGAGGTGACTGCGCCATCAGAAATCAGTGCAGCTTTATTTTGATTCTGGTCGCACTCAACAAAGCAGCGGCGGTTAAAGTCAAACTTCATAAGTGTTGATCACGCGGCCAGTGAAGCGGATTTGTCCAGCTTTTGTTGCACCAGGTTGGCAATGGCTCCAACTGAGTCGAGGTTCTCTGGGGTCAAGTCGTCCATTCCCACCTTGATGGTAAATTCATTTTCCAGGGAAAAGACCAGTTCGACGATGTCCACAGAATCGAGTAAACCTGATTGGATCAGTGATTCCTGGTTGTTTACGGGTTTTTGTGTAATGGTTTGGATGAGAGGTATAATTCGATTGTGCATAATTGTGAAACTCTCCATTCACAGATCACAGCAAGTCAGAAATGATGATCTGGTTAAGTTTTGATCAGTAGGATTTTATTTTTATTAGCTTAACAAAACCTGAATCAGGCGGGAGAATTGTGGTTAACCGCAGTTGTCTTGATATTGATCCAGCAGCCGGGCAAAAGCCCTGGCGCCATTAGACAGTGAACGTTTACTGTGAAGGATATACCCCAGTTGTCTTACGGGGGGCTGAAGCACCGTTTTCAGATCCACATCCAGGGGCAAAAGGTCTTCTCCCAGCATGGTTCTGGGCAAAATGCACCAGGCCAGGCCAATGGCTGCGAGCATCCTCAGGGTTTCCAGATAATTGGTGGACATGGCCGTATGAAGTTTCAGGCCCTCCTGTTCAAACAGCCGGTTGACCAGTTGATAGGTAAAAGTGTTTTTTCCGGGCAGAACCGCCTGATGCTGGCTTAACTCGCGGGTAGTCACTTTGTTCAACCCCACCAGAGGGTGATCCCTGGCTGCCATAAAGGTAAGGGGGTCGTTCCACAGTAATTCCGATTGAACGTTGGGCTTGCTCCGGGGAGAGAGGGTAATAACGGCCAGCTCAATTTCGCCCCGGTTCAGCATTTCATAGGAGGCTTCCGAATCCACAAAGCGGATATCCAGTTTGACCTCGGGGTATTGACGGGAGAAGGCTTTCAAAATCTCTGGCAGTCGTCTTAACCCGATATGGTGGCTGGTGGCGATGGCAAGGGGGCCCTTGATTTCGCCACTGAGGTTGGTTATTTCCTGTCGTGTGTTCTTCAGGAGATCCAGCATTTGCCGGGCCCTTGGCAGGAGGGTGCGTCCTGCTTCATTCAGTACGACCTGGCGTCCAACCCGGTCAAAGACCGGTGTGCCCAGCTGGTCCTCCAGGGCCGCTATCCGCTTGCTGACGGCAGGCTGGGTAAGGTAAAGCTTTTCAGCGGCTTCTGAAAAGGAGCCGGTGTCAACGATGGCCAGAAAGGCAGTGAGATTGGTGGTATCCATTACGCTATTATCCGGCAAGGGCTAGTTATTCTCAATCGTTATCCAAAATATGAAAAAGATGAATTTGAGTGATTGCTGGTAAGGGGCTAGGATAGTCACCATTACGGAATCCCCTGGGTCTGTAGTGGTAAAAGCGCATAAAAATCAAACAACTGCTTTTTTTATACCCAATGGATTTGAAGTTGCTGCGCAGCGGCCAGTAAGCGAATCCTCAGGAGCATAGAAACACTATGTGACTGAGGTGAGCGAACGCAGCCAACAAAGCAGCAGCTTCAAAGCCGACGGGTATAGTCTTTGTTCATACCCGTTCTTACGGGATGCTTATAAAGAAAATGAGGATGTCCTGATGGCTGGTAAAACCCTGTACGACAAGTTGTGGGATTCACACCTTGTCCGTCAGCGTGATGATGGTTCGGCACTGGTCTACATCGACCGGCACCTGCTGCATGAAGTCACATCACCCCAGGCCTTTGAAGGCCTGAGGCTGGCAGGCAGGAAACCCTGGCGTCTGGATACCAATCTGGCCACTCCTGATCATAATGTCCCCACTACTGTCAACGAGCGCCAGCATGGTATTGAGGGCATCGAAGACCCTGTTTCCAGAATTCAGGTAAAAACGCTGGATGAAAACTGTGGCGATTTTGGTATCACGCAGTTTGACATGAAAGATCGTCGGCAGGGCATTGTCCATGTGGTGGGGCCCGAGCAGGGCGCTACCCTGCCGGGCATGACGGTGGTTTGTGGTGACTCCCATACCTCTACCCATGGTGCTTTTGGTGCTCTGGCCCATGGCATTGGCACCTCTGAGGTAGAACATGTCCTGGCCACCCAGTGCCTGGTGGCTAAAAAGATGCAGAATATGCTGGTGCGGGTGGATGGTGAACTGGGGCCTGGTGTTACCCCCAAGGATGTGATTCTGGCCATTATCGGCAAAGTGGGGACGGCCGGAGGAACCGGTTATGCCATGGAATTTGGCGGGGAAGTGATTCGGCGCATGACCATGGAAGGGCGTATGACCCTGTGTAATATGGCCATTGAAGCGGGAGCCAGGGCTGGCATGGTGGCGGTGGATCAGATCACCATTGATTATGTCAGAGGACGGCCTTTTGCTCCTCAGGGGGGGCAGTGGGAGGCCGCAGTGGCTGCCTGGCAGGACCTGCATTCCGATGAAGACGCTGAGTTTGATCATGTGGTGGTGCTCAGAGGAGAAGAGATCAAGCCCCAGGTGAGCTGGGGAACCTCGCCGGAAATGGTGCTGCCGGTGGATGCCAGGATTCCCGACCCGGGTAAGGCGCCGGATGAAACCCGGCAGGAAGGGTATGCCCGGGCCCTGGAATACATGGGGTTGGAAGCGGGGCAGAAAATTACAGATATTCCCGTTGACCGGGTGTTTATTGGTTCCTGCACCAATTCCCGTATAGAAGACTTGCGGGAAGCGGCCGCGGTGGTGAAAGGCAGGACCGTTTCTGATTCCGTCAAGGAAGCCCTGGTGGTTCCCGGATCAGGCCTGGTCAAGGCTCAGGCGGAGAAAGAAGGTCTGCACCAGGTCTTCATTGATGCGGGCCTCCAGTGGCGTGAGCCCGGCTGCTCCATGTGTCTTGCCATGAATGCGGACAAGTTGGGTCAGGGGGAGCACTGTGCTTCAACGTCCAACCGCAACTTTGAAGGGCGCCAGGGCTTTGGTGGCAGAACCCATCTGGTCAGTCCGGCCATGGCGGCGGCAGCGGCGGTTACCGGGCACTTTATAGACGTTCGTGAATTGATGGCAGCAGGTAATCAGGAATAAGATCATGCAGGCATTTACCGTACATCAGGGGGTGGTGGCTCCATTGGATCGGGCCAATGTGGACACCGATATGATCATCCCCAAGCAGTTTCTGAAGTCCATCAAGCGCACCGGGTTTGGTGTCAACCTTTTTGATGAGCTCCGTTATCTGGACGAAGGGTTTCCGGGGCAGGACTGTTCAAACCGGCCTTTGAATCCGGATTTTGTTCTCAACCAGCAGCGGTACCAGGGAGCCTCTATCCTGTTGGCCCGACAGAACTTTGGCTGTGGCTCCAGTCGTGAGCATGCCCCCTGGGCGCTGGATGATTTCGGCTTCCGCTGTGTGATTGCCCCCAGCTTTGCTGACATCTTTTATAACAACTGTTTCAAAAACGGTATTCTTCCCATCACTCTGCTGGACGATGTGGTGGATGAGCTGTTTAAGGCGGTGAACCTTCAGGAAGGCTGCCAGCTGACGGTGGATCTGGAGCGGGAAAAAATTATTACCCCCGCCGGTGAGGAAATTGAATTTACCATTGATGCTTTTCGCCGCCACTGTCTGCTCAATGGGCTGGATGAGATCGGCCTGACCCTGCAGGATGAAGCGCATATCAGGGATTTCGAACAAAAGTATAAGCATCGACAGCCCTGGCTGTTTGCCGGTGAGCAAGCCTGAGCCTGT
Organism: Endozoicomonas sp. Z74; assembly: GCF_057680865.1. NCBI lineage: Bacteria > Pseudomonadati > Pseudomonadota > Gammaproteobacteria > Oceanospirillales > Endozoicomonadaceae > Endozoicomonas > Endozoicomonas sp. Z74. Next base: position 24,209 of record NZ_JBLYZI010000005.1, on the reverse strand, counting down.
GATTTTGATGAATGGGAATACCGAAGGAAAAGAACAATGAGTCAACAGATACTTTGCCTGCCAGGAGACGGGATTGGTCCTGAAATTGTTGCTGAAGCCCTGAAAGTACTGGATGAGGTCAGGCAACAATTCAGTCTGGATATAGAGGTCAGTCATGGTCTGGTAGGGGGGGCAGCTATCGACGCAGAAGGTGCGCCACTGAGTGATGAAACACTGGCGCTGGCCAGGGCGTCGGATGCCATCCTGTTTGGTGCCGTGGGTGGCCCAAAGTGGGATGAACAGCCCATGGCGCTTCGTCCGGAAAAAGGCCTGTTGAAGCTTCGCTCTGAGCTGGATCTGTTTGCCAACCTGCGCCCTGCCATTCTTTTTCCCCAGCTGGCTGAGGCTTCAAGCTTGAAACCGGAGCGGGTGGCTGGGCTGGATATTCTGATTGTCCGTGAGCTCACCGGTGGGATTTATTTTGGGGAGCCAAGAGGTGTCCGTGAACTGGAGAATGGTGAGCGGGAAGGGTTTAACACCTATGTTTACCGGGAGTCAGAGATCAGCCGGATTGCCAAAGTGGCTTTTGAAGCCGCGCAAAAGCGCGGTGGTCGCCTGTGTTCAGTGGACAAGTCTAATGTTTTGGAAGTGACGGCGTTGTGGCGTGAAGTGGTCACCAGAGAGGCTATGCAATACGCTGATGTGGAGCTGAGCCACATGTACGTCGATAATGCCGCAATGCAGCTGGTTCGTGCCCCCAAGCAGTTCGACGTGATGGTTACAGGCAATATGTTCGGTGATATTCTCAGCGACTGTGCTGCCATGTTGACCGGCTCCATCGGTATGCTGCCCTCTGCCTCCCTGAATGGAAACAATCAGGGAATGTATGAACCGGTGCATGGCTCTGCCCCGGATATCGCCGGGCAGAACAAGGCTAATCCCCTGGCCCAGATCCTTTCCCTGGCTATGCTGCTTCGCTATTCCCTGTCTGAAGGTCAGGCCGCTGATGCCATTGAAAAGGCGGTCAGTGATGTGCTGGATCAGGGGCTGAGAACCGGAGACATTGCCTCTGAAGGTTGCAAATTGGTGGGAACGGTCGAGATGGGCGATGCGGTGGTCAACTGTTTGCGGCAGTAAGTGGGCAGTAGTGCGTGGGTAGTAATATGAGCGGCAGCGTAACACATTGAGTTGGTTGGGGGATGCAGTATGAAAAAAGTCGGTTTTGTGGGTTGGCGTGGCATGGTGGGCTCGGTGCTGATAGAGCGCATGCTGGAGGAGAAAGACTTCGCCCTGCTGGCCGAAAAGGGCTGGGAAGCGGTGTTCTTTACCACTTCCCAGCTGGGGCAACCCGGGCCGGATGTCGGTCTTCCAGCGGCTCACCAGACAAGAGCACTTCAGGATGCCCACTCTATTGATGCCCTGAAAGCCATGGATGTGATTGTTTCCTGTCAGGGAGGCGACTACACCGGAAAAGTATTCAAGCCCCTCAGGGATTCGGGCTGGGATGGCTACTGGATTGATGCGGCGTCCTCCCTGCGAATGAACGATGACTCGGTGGTGGTGCTGGATCCTGTTAACCGGGAGGTTATTGACCGTGCCCTCAATGACGGAGTTCGCAACTTTGTGGGGGGGAACTGTACGGTTTCATTAATGCTGATGGCCATGGGAGGGCTGTTCCGCGCGGATGCGGTTGAGTGGGTCAGTGCCATGACCTACCAGGCGGCCAGCGGAGCCGGTGCCCGGAACATGAAAGAGCTGATCAGTCAGATGGGCTGCATTCACAGTAATGTCGCTGAAGCACTCGGTGATCCCGCCAGTGCCATTCTTGATATTGACCGGAAGACCACAAGCCTGTTGAAGAGTGGTGATCTGCCACAAAGTGAATTTGGTGTGCCCCTGGCAGGGAGCTTGATTCCTTACATTGATAAAGAACTGGACAATGGTCAAAGCCGGGAAGAGTGGAAGGCCCAGGCAGAAACCAACAAAATTCTGGGGCGCCAGGATAACCCTGTGCCCGTCGACGGTGTTTGTGTCCGTATCGGTGCCATGCGCTGTCACAGTCAGGCATTGACGGTCAAGCTGCGCAGAGATATCCCCATGGCCGATATTGAGGCGATGATTGCCAGTGCCAATGACTGGGTCTCAGTGGTTCCTAACCACCGTGAAGAAACTATGAAACAGCTGACGCCTGCTGTGGTAACCGGTAGCCTGGGCATTCCTGTGGGTCGTCTCCGCAAGCTCAATATGGGGCCGGAGTACCTCTCAGCCTTTACCGTGGGGGATCAGTTGCTCTGGGGAGCGGCAGAACCTCTGCGCCGGATGTTGAATATACTGGTCTGAGAGAAGCTATAAAAATCATGATGACTGACGAACAGCTAATCCAGTTTGCTGAGAATTTTCTAAAAGTAGTTCCCCACTGTCACCACTTGAATATGTCCTTACTCAAGGCCAGCGGGGAAGGTCTTGAGTTGGAAATGCCTTATGATGACCGTTTGGTGGGTAACCCCGAAACCGGGGTTATTCACTCCGGCGCCATTACCACTCTTATGGACTCATGTTGTGGTCTCTCGGTACTGACGGTACTGGATGAGCTGGAAGCCTGCCCCACCCTTGATCTCAGAATTGACCACATGACCACTGCCGTGCCGGGAGTGCCGGTTCGTGCTTTTGCAGAAGCCTATCACTTGACCCGCACCATTGTGTTTACCCGGGGAGTTGCCTATCAGGAGAGCCCGGATAAGCCACTGGCTCATGCGGTTGGTACATTTATGCGTGTGGGCAGGCCTTTTATCAATAAAAAATCCCATAAGGAAAAAGGGGGCAAGTCATGAACCCCGAGTTTGCCAAAGTGATCAGTGAGGCCAGGGAGTCCCGGAACTACAGCCTTTTGACCGAAGGTATACCCTATGCCCGGCTCATTGGAATGGACTGCGTGCCCATGGGGGATGATGCCTTGTTTGTTCTCCCGGAATGCCAGACCAATATAGGCAATCCTCTGCTTCCTGCTCTTCATGGTGGAGTGATTGGTGGCTTTATGGAAATGTCGGCGGCGCTTCATTTAATGCTGTTTATGGATGAAGCCCGACTGCCAAAAATCATTGATTTCTCCATTGATTACCTGCGCTCCGGTCAGCCCAGGGATACTTATGCCCATTGTGAGGTGTGTCGGCAGGGGGCCAGGGTGGCTAATGTGGCGATTACCGCCTGGCAGAGCAAAAGGGAGTTGCCCATTGCCATTGCCCGTGGCCATTTCAAGCTGTCGGCGGGCAATCACTGCAGTGAATAACCGGGTAAAGCCCTTGCCTGTGATCGGGGGGATGTTTAAAGTGGTGCCGTTTCATGCGTCCCTCAGTCCTCTGGTTATAGACGGCTGAGCAAGGCTGATTGCAATCACTGGTTTCTTTTTTATGACCCGAACTTACGACATCGCTGTATATTCCGCAGATTCCCTGGCGGGAGAGGCTCTTATTCGCCAGCTTGAAGAGGGGGGGGAGCAGGCCTTACCGGTTTTGAATCTTTATCCCCTGGCTGAAGAGGAGCAGGCCAGCGGCACCGTTGATTTTCATGGGCAGGAACTGGAGCTGATCTCAGGGGAAAGCTTTGAATTTACCCAGGTGGACTTTCTGTTCATGCCTGCCGGAGCTGTCCGTCAAGCGGGATTAATGGCCAGGGCCGTTGAGGCAGGCTGCATGATCATTGACGGCTCACGGGGCGCTTCTGTTCAGGGCCATGTCCTGCCTGTGATTCCAGGGGGAGGGGAGCACCAGATGCTGGCGGATGGAGCTCTGGAAGAAGCAGCGCATAACCGTTACCTCGCCTATCCGGGCAGTCCTGCCTCCTTATTGCTGCCTTTATTGAGGCTGGTTCATCACCAATATGGATTGAGCCGGGTTAATCTGACGCTCTGTCAGCCTGTTGCAGGTCTGGGGCAGAAGGCCGTTGAAGCGCTCAGGACCCAGACGATTGATCTGCTTAATGGCAAGCCTGTGAACAGTTCTGGTGATGAAGACAACCTCTCGCACCGCATTGCTTATAACCTTCTGCCGGCCTCACAGGGGAGCAATGAAGAAGGGCTGGCCGATGTGGAGAAAACGATTCGTGATGAAGTGTTGATGGCGGTTTCACCAGAGCTGGATGTTCGTGTGACCTGTGTCACAGCCCCTGTTTTTTTTGGTGACAGTTTTGTGGTGGATCTGGATACTGTGCAGCCAGTTGATTTGCCTGAGCTGTCGGAGAGTCTGGCCTGTCTGTCAGGGGTTGAGGTGTTGCCTGAAGGTGAAACTGCAACGGTGGAAGACATTGCCGGCAGTGATCGTATTGCCCTGTCTAGGCTCAGGCAGCCCTGCGTTTATGGAACGGGCTTGAGTTTCTGGCTGGTGGCCGATAGCCTCAGAAGAGGTGCTGTTCATGGGGCGGAACTGGCAAGGTTATTGATAAAAGACTTTGCAAAATGATAACTTAGCCTAGGTGTTTGTCTGTTTACACTTCCAGGCAAGCATCCAGATGTCCCGATCGTTTGTTGTGTCTGAAGCTCTGTGGTAACAGGGTTATAAAAGCATTGCTGATTATTGATCCAGCGGGGGCTGTTTCCAGGCCATCTCATGATGCCAAAAATGAGCAGGCTGGGGACAGAAAGGGGCTCAAACAGTATTTGCATAGAACAAGGATTCACGATGAAACTGCAAAAACTTGTAGTGGTGATGGCAGCGCTGGCGGGAGGACTGAACTCTGGTGCTGCCAGTGCGCTGGGCCTGGGGGAGGTCAAGCTCTATTCAGCTTTGAACCAGCCTCTGGTGGCCGAGATTGAGCTGCTGCAAGTCAAGGATTTGACCCGGAATGAAATTCTCTCCAACCTTGCCAGCAGGGCGGATTTTGAGCGGGCCGGGGTTGAGCGGCCGTTTTCCCTGACGCACCTGAACTTTAAAACGGAAGTGGGACCAGATGGCAAAGGGGTGATCAAGGTCAGCAGCAGCAAGCCGGTGAGTGAGCCTTATCTGAATTTTCTGGTAGAGGTGCACTGGCCCAGCGGACGCCTGCTCAGGGAGTACACTCTGCTACTGGACCCACCGTCTTTTAATGAGCAGGTGCCTGGCCAGGTGGTTGCTCCAAAAACCAATGCTTCGTCCAGTCAATCCTATCCGGTTTATGATGAAGCTCCTGCTTCACGGGACTATCTGCCGGCCCCCGAGCCTCAAAGGCCTACTGCTTATGACCGGCAGGAGCTTCCAGTTCGCAAGCTGTCTCCCTCATCCTCCTCTTACCCTTCCTCTGTCAGAGGTGCAACTTACACTGTCCGGCGCAATGACAGTCTGTGGGAAATTGCCGAGAGAGTGAGACCGGGCAGTGATGTCACTGTTCAGCAGACGATGCTGGCGATTCAGCGGGGTAACCCTCAGGCCTTTATTGATAACAATATCAACCGGATAAAGAGAGGGCAGGTTCTGCGTGTGCCTGCCCGGGAAGAAATTAACCGGCTGACCGTACGTGAGGCCATTGCGGATGTAGCAAGGCAGAACCGGGAATGGCGTGACCAGCGTCGGGTGGTTCAGCTGGATGCTACCCGACGCTCCACCGCCAGAAAAGAAACGGAAAGCAGTCCGGTCGATGGCAAGCTGGCCATTGTGGCGGATAGTGGTTCGTCCAGTGATGGGCAGGACCTTGGTGGCGGTAATGGCCAGGCCAATGCAGCCCTGCAGACAGAGTTGGCGATGACCCGGGAGCAGCTGGACCAGTTTGCCCGGGAAAATGCCGAGCTGAAAAGTCGTCTTAAGGATCTGGATGAACAGATTGCGACCCTGAAACGGCTGATCACTTTGAAAGATGATCAGATGGCAGCCCTTCAGAATCAGACTGCCGACGCCCCGGCAGCCCGTCCGCAACCTGTTGAACAGCCCGCAGTAAAGCCCATTGCGCCTGCCCCTGTTCAGGAAAAAGGGTTTTTCGACTGGTTGTTTAACAACCCCTTATTGTTGTTGCTTGGGGTTATTCCCATTGCTCTGGCCGGGTTGATACTGCACCGTCGCAGAAACCAGCAGGAAACGGACACAGAGGATGGGGCGGATATCATCCCGCTGGATCTGAGTTCAGACTCAGAGGGTGACTCGGCTGACACTGCAGGCCTTCCGGGTGAGGATGAGTTGCAGTTTGATGAGGCACTTGAAATTGACGATGCCCTGTTGGATGAAACTTCCGGCGAGGCGGTGGCTCAGCAGACAGAAGATGCTTTGAGTGAAGCGGATATTTATATTGCCTATGGCCGCTTCAATCAGGCCGCCGATCTTCTGGATAAGGCCATTGAGGCTGAGCCTCAGCGCAGTGATCTGCGGTTGAAGCTGCTGGAGGTTCACGGGGAAAATAACGACCTTGATAAATTCAAAGAGGCGCTTGCAGCCCTTGAGGCTACCGGAGATCAGGATGCTATCCGTGAGGCGGATGCCTTTAAGTCTCGTTTCCCGGGGGCTTTTGAAACTGACGGCGCTGAGGCGGATGATCTTGGTTTGGGTGATCTTGACCCGAATGAGCAGCAGGATTCGGATCTGGGTGACCTGGACTTCGACCTGGATGATCTCTACGAAGAAGATGAGAAGGCCTCTTCCGCTTCAGCACCTGCTGAAACGAGTGAGCAGGAAGAAGAGCTGGACTTCGATCTGGATGATCTGGACCTGGATCTTGATCCCGCAGCCCAGGACAGTCAGGCTGCTTTCTCCGGGGAAGGAGGTTCCAGTCTGGAGGCGTCCATTAATGATGATGACCTGGACTTGTTGACTGAAGACGATGAGGTGGCCACCAAGCTTGACCTTGCCCGGGCTTATATGGATATGGGCGATATGGAAGGGGCCCGTGGAATCCTGGAAGAAGTGGTTGAGCAGGGCTCTGAAGAGCAGAAGCAGGAAGCCAGGGCGTTGATGGAGAACGCTGGTTAATGCTAGCCATTCTAACGGCTTTAGCTTAAACGGCTATTTATTAAAAGCGGTTGTTATGGATAAAGGGCGAGTCTCCACAAGAGGTCGCCTTTTTTTTATCTGCATTTTTCAGGGCTGGTGGCAGAAGGCTTTTTGTTGAGAAAGGTTTTTGGAGCAGGTTTGTCCCGATAACGTGCTTCTGGTAAATTTCCTCTCTTTTTTCTTGTTTCAGGTGATGCAACTTCATGCCTCGATACGCGGCCAGTGTTCAATATGATGGCTCCCGGTTTCATGGGTGGCAGATTCTCAAAACCGGTTTACCCACGGTTCAGGCGGCCGTTGAAAAAGCTCTGTCGAAAGTGGCGGATCATCCAGTGTCTGTGATATGCGCTGGTCGCACGGATGCCCGTGTTCATGGTTGTGACCAGATTGTTCATTTTGACTCGCCGGCCGTTCGGTCAAACCGTGGCTGGACCTATGGGGCTAACGCCAACTTGCCCGATGAAGTGGCGGTCAACTGGGTCAGGCCAGTCAGTGAGGACTTTCATGCTCGTTTTTCGGCGCTCTGGCGTCGTTATCGCTATGTGATTTATAACCATCCGATCCGTCCTGCCCATCTTTCAAAGGGGGTGACTTGGAATTATCGCCCTCTGGATGTGGAAAGAATGAAAGCCGCTGCTGAGTATCTGATCGGAAAGCATGACTTCACCTCTTACCGGGCGGTTCAGTGTCAGGCGAAAAACCCGGTTCGTGAGGTTACCCGCCTGGAGATAACCCGCCACGGCTCCCTGATTATCCTGGACATACAGGCCAACGCTTTTCTGCACCATATGATTCGCAATATTGCCGGTGTTCTGATGTCGATCGGGTGCGGTAAACGAGAACCCCAGTGGGCCAGAGAGGTGCTGGAAGCCAGGGATCGCACCCAGGGAGGGGTAACGGCATCGCCCTGTGGGCTTTATTTTGTCGGGGTCGGTTATGATACACAGTTTGATTTGCCTGGCGTTGAGCCCGGCCCTCATTTTATTGCTCCGTATCTCAAGGGGCAATCGGCTTAACAATCTGCTAAGATCAGCCATTGCCTGAAGGGCCTGTCATGACAGTCATCCTGATACAGGCGGTCAGGGTTTCTCATGAGTTCACGGGTTGAATAAATATGGAAATACCTCCAGGAATCAAGGTTTGCGGTATCACCCGGGTGGAGGATGCCCGTGCGGTAGCTATGTCTGGTGTTGATGCACTGGGACTTGTGTTTTATGAAAAGAGCAAGCGGTATGTTACCGCTGAACAGGCGCTAGAGATTGCCCGCGCAGCGCCTCCTTTCGTTTCTCTCGTGGGGCTTTTTGTGGATGCCTCTGAGGCTTTTATTGAGAGTGTGCTTGAAAAGGTTCCCCTGTCCCTGTTGCAGTTCCATGGCGGGGAGTCAGAAGCTCAGTGCAACCGCTGGGGGATGCGGTACATCAAGGCAATCAGCATGAAAAGCGGCGTGCCTGTTCAGGAAATTGCAGCTCAATACGCCTCTGCCAGTGGCTATCTTCTGGATACCTATTCTCCTGCGATGCCAGGGGGGTCGGGTGAGGCGTTTGACTGGGAGCTTGTCCCGGAAAATCTGGGCAGGCCCTTGATATTGGCGGGTGGCCTGGATGCAACCAATGTGGCTCAGGCTATTGCCAAAGTGAAGCCTTATGCGGTGGATGTCAGCAGTGGTGTCGAGCAGCAGCCGGGCATCAAGGATAAGGAAAAAGTCAAAGCTTTTGTTAAAGCGGTCAGTAGGTGTGGCGATGCATATAGCAATGCATAGACAAAGAGGGCGTAGATAAACCATGGTGGATCAAGACAACTCCGGTTCTTTCTCCGATCAGGAAATGCTGGATCGTTTAAACGGGCTTCCCGATTCAACAGGTCACTTTGGTCGTTTCGGTGGGCGCTATGTGGCCGAGACTTTGATGAGTGCTCTTGAAGAACTGGATGGCACCTGGCGTCAGCTCTGGCAGGATGAAACCTTTCAGGCGGATTTTGATCGTGACCTGGCGGAGTTTGTAGGGCGTCCGTCGCCTTTGTACTATGCCGACCGCTGGACCCGGGAGCTGGGTGGAGCCAAGATCTACCTCAAGCGTGAAGACCTCAATCACACGGGGGCTCACAAAATTAACCATGCGGTGGGTCAGGCTTTGCTGGCCAAGCACATGGGGAAGACCCGGATTATTGCCGAAACTGGAGCTGGTCAGCATGGAGTGGCTACGGCAACCGTGGCGGCCAGGCTGGGCCTTGAGTGTGTGGTTTATATGGGCGCCAAGGATGTCAAACGACAGGCTTTGAATGTTTACCGTATGAAACTGCTGGGTGCTACAGTCGTGCCGGTTGAGACAGGTTCCCAGACGCTGAAAGACTCCATCAATGAAGCGCTCAGGGACTGGGTGGCCCGGCCGGAAGATACTTTTTATCTGCTGGGCACCGTTTGTGGCCCTTCCCCCTATCCAGAAATGGTCAGAAACCTGCAGAGTATTATTGGGCGTGAAGCCCGTCGCCAGATCATGGAGCGAGAAGGTCGCCTGCCCGATGCGCTGGTCGCCTGTGTCGGTGGGGGCTCTAATGCCATGGGCTTGTTTCATGAGTTTGTTAAAGATGAATCCGTAAAACTCTATGGGGTGGAAGCGGGTGGCCTTGGTGTTGATACCGATAAGCATGCTGCCCGGATGAGTGCAGGTCGTCCCGGGGTTCTCCAGGGAGCACGCACTTATCTTATGACCGATGAAAACGGTCAGATTATTGAAAGTCATTCGGTTTCCGCCGGGCTTGACTATCCAGGGGTGGGACCTGAGCACAGCTACCTGAAGGAGATTGGCAGGGCGGAATACCCCTATGCTACGGATGATGAAGCCCTGGCTGCGTTTCGTAAGCTGACTCGTCTTGAGGGTATTATGCCCGCCCTGGAAAGTGCCCATGCCCTGGCCTGGGTGGAAAAACTGGCCCCAACGATGTCGCCGGATCAGATCATTATCTGTAATCTTTCAGGGCGTGGGGATAAAGACATTCATACGGTGGCGGCCATTGACGGGCTTTCTCTTGACGGAAAAGAAAGCGGCCTGGCATTTTAAGGGGTGAAACATGCGACTGAAATCCTGTTTTAAACGGCTGGAGGGAGAAGGCCGTAAAGCGCTGATCCCTTATATTCTGGGTGGTGATCCGGCAGATAAAACCGTGGATATTATGCATCAGCTGGTGTCCAGCGGTGCAGACATTATTGAGCTGGGCTTTCCTTTCTCGGATCCGGTAGCCGACGGGCCGGTGATTGCCCAGGCCCATGAGCGGGCTGTATCACAAGGTGTTACATTGAATGACGTTTTTTCAATGGTTTCCACCTTTCGTGAGAGGGATAATGAGACCCCGATTGTATTAATGGGCTATCTGAACCCTGTAGAGATTATGGGTTATGAGGCGTTTGTCGAGCGTGCCAGTGAGTCCGGTGTAGACGGTGTGCTGATGGTGGATCTCCCTCCTGAGTCTGCCCATGAGCTTCTTGATCTGCTCCATGCCAGGGGTATGGATATGATCAACCTGATCACGCCGACCACTTCTGATGAGCGTATTCGTAAAATCTGCGGTGTGGCCAGTGGCTACCTTTACTATGTCTCCCTGAAAGGGGTGACCGGTTCTTCCGCGCTGAATGTCCAGGAGGTCCAGGACCGCGTCAGCCACATCAAGAACTTCGCAGAGGTGCCCGTCAGTGTGGGCTTTGGTATCCGGGATGGTGAGTCTGCTGCGGCCATCAGTCGTGTAGCGGACGGAGTGATTGCCGGAACGGTTCTGGTTTCAGAGCTGGCCAAATTTTCACAGGAGGGAGATGCCTGTATTGATCGTGTCTCTGACCGGGTGGCCGACATGCGTCTGGCAATGGACAGATAGTCAGGATTTACCCGTGAATTTCAGGTGAAAGCTGGCGTAAGCCTGGCAGCCCACTGATTCACGGGTTGACCGCTCTTTGCCCCGGAAAGCGGCTTGTGAACCGGGAAACAGGATGAACAGATGAGCAACTGGTTAGTCAATAAACTTATTCCGTCTTTATCGCGTTCTGCCGGTGAGCAGAAAAGCAGTAATGTGCCTGAAGGTCTCTGGCGTAAGTGTGTAAAGTGCGAGTCCGTGCTTTATCGCCCTGAACTTGAGCGTAATCTTGGTGTATGCCCAAAGTGTCGGCATCATATGCGCATCAATGCCCGGACCCGGCTGGGCTATTTCTTTGATTCAGAGAGTACGGAGGAGCTGTTTGCTGATCTGGAACCGGTGGATAAACTGAAATTCCGGGACAGTAAAAAGTATCGGGATCGCCTGGCCGCAGCCCAGAAGCAAACCGGTGAAAAAGATGCGCTCGTTGCCATGCGGGGGACGGTGGAAAGTCAGCCAATGGTAGGTCTTGCTTTTGAGTTTTCCTTTATGGGGGGCTCCATGGGCTCGGTGGTTGGGGAGAAGTTTGCTCTGGCTGCTGAACTTTGTCTTGAGGAGAGGCTTCCTCTGGTCTGCTTTTCTGCCAGCGGTGGTGCCCGCATGCAGGAAGCACTGTTTTCCCTGATGCAAATGGCAAAAACCAGCGCTGCCCTTGAGAAAATGAAGCAGAGCGGTGTTCCGTATATTTCTGTAATGACCGACCCACTCTACGGTGGTGTTTCTGCGAGCCTGGCCATGCTGGGGGATGTCAATATGGCAGAGCCAGGAGCTCTGGTTGGGTTTGCAGGCCCGAGGGTGATTGAGCAGACAGTTCGGGAAAAATTGCCCGAAGGGTTTCAGCGCAGTGAATTTCTGCTGGAGCATGGCGCTGTAGATATGATTGTGGAGCGCTCTGAGCTGAGTACGACAATAGCAAGGCTCTGCCGTAAAATGCAGGGGCTGGCCATTGCCGATGCCGGTTTCTCCGATGCAGAGCCGGTGATTATTGATGAGCCGGCTGAAGATGAGGGCGAGGGGTTGATGGCACGCCCTGCATGATTTTCTGAGCATTCCCCCAAGCCTTGACTACACTTTTCCAGCATTAATAACAATGCATGATAATAGAGGTGCAGTATGGCTGGACTGGAGATGCAGGTTGCAAGGCTTGCGGATGATGTAGAACGGTTGAAAATGTTGCGCGAGAGTGATCACCAGCAATGGAATGACCACCAGGAAGAAATTCTTGAGTTATGCCGATTGGATCATGAACGGCTTGTCAAGCTGGAGGTGATTCAGACGGAGTTGCTGATTCGGGTTGGAACTCTGGAAGCAGGGCAGAAAAAGCTGCAAGAGGGTCAGCAAAAACTTGAGACTACACAGCAGCAGATTGTTGAAGAGCAGAGAGTCATCAAGGCTTTGCTGCATCAGGTTCTGGAAAAACTTCCCTGAGGTTGTGCTTACTCGTATTATGAGGTTGTCGCAGAGTCGCCGGAAGGTCTCAGTTTTTTGCGATAACCTCTCTAGTACTCCACGTAATTAGCATTGACATGTTCCGCTCATCCTGAGCTTGTCGAAGGATGGTGGCGCTTCACATCGATGCTTCGACAGGCTCGGTGAGAACGGAGGTTGAAATCTTCAATCCCATTGAAATGATGTGCTAGTGTGGGAACACTCTTCGGTGTATCAACTGACTTTTTTTTCTTCAGCCCTCTCGGGCGCAAGCTTCCTGCGATTTACTCATTCAACTTAAGGAGTATTGATGTTGAGTTCAGGACGATCCCTTTCTCAATGGCTGGACTGGCTGGAAACCTCCCGGCCGGAACATGAAATGGATTTTGGGCTGGAGCGGATTCAGCACGTTGGAGAAAAGCTTGGCTTATTGAAGCCGGCCCCTCTGGTGATTACGGTGGGGGGCACCAATGGTAAAGGATCTACCATTGCGGTGCTTGAGTCGATTCTTCTGGCTGCGGGCTATAAGGTCGGGGTCTTTACATCCCCCCACTTTGTCGCCTTTAACGAGCGGATCAAAGTCAATGGCCGGCCGGTAAGCGATGGCCGTTTATGCTCGGCTTTTGAGACTATCGAGGAGGGCAGAGGGAATACCTGGCTGACTTATTTTGAGTTTGCCACCCTGGCAGCTTGTGCCTGCTTTCAGGAAGAGGGAGTGGATATAGCCCTTATGGAGGTGGGGCTTGGCGGGAGGCTGGATGCCACCAATGCGGTTGAACCGGATATTGCCGCTATTACCACGGTTTCCCTGGATCATCAGGAGTATCTCGGATACACCGTAGAGGCCATTGCCCGGGAGAAGGCGGGGATTATGCGTGCGGGCAAGCCTGTGGTCTATGGTGGAGAGCCTGCGCCGTCCTCGTTGGTGGATCATGCTCAGAGGCTTGGTGCTTCGCTTTTCATGAAAGGCAGGGAGTTTACCATGACGGATGGAGGGGATAGCTGGAAATGGTCCGGGGTCGACATTGAAGGCAGACCGGTCATGTTGGATTACCTCCCTGTTCCCAATGTTGTCATGGACAATGCAGCAACGGCACTGCAGGTTTTACAGTTTCTTCCGGTTAAAGTTGAAAGAGAGGCGGTGCTTGAGGGGCTGAAAAATGTGGCAATCACAGGCCGCTACCAGGTTCTGACTGCAAAAAATCACCAGGATGAATCCATTGACGTTATTCTGGATGTTGCCCATAACCCGCAGGCTGCTGAAAAACTGGCCGATCGTTTAACCCAGTCTCCATGTTCCGGGAGTACCCGGGTGGTACTGGCCATGTGCAGCGATAAAGACCATCATTCTGTGGTTGGTCTGCTTAAGTCTGTGGCTTCACAGTGGTATGTATCTCAGTTTGACTCCCCCAGGGCTTTGTCGGGTGAGGAGCTGCTAAAAAACCTTGAAGCCTATGATCAGAAAGGCGTTGCTTTTGTCGATGTGCAACGGGCCATTGACAGTGCTCTTGACGCATCTAAGCCAGGTGACAGGGTGGTGGTGACGGGATCGTTTTTGACGGTAGCGGCGGCATTAACCCATCTTCGGCAGGTTTGAGTCTAGCTGTAAAAATCTGTTTGGTGCGCTGTTTCTTCCATATGCTTTTGCCTGTGAAGATCGGGCTTTGAGTTATACAGATAACTATGCAGTAACAAAGCTTTTGCAAGTCCATTCCCCAGTGGTAGGTAGAGTGATGGATTGCTGTTAGTGAATACTTCAGTGGTGGAATATAGATAGCAAACAGGGGTAAGATGGCAATAATAGCCATCCAGTCAAATGTTTAGACTATGAGCGGAGTATCAGTTTGGGTCAGGGGTTAGTTCAACGATTGATTGGGGCCGTCGTGCTCATGGCCTTGCTCATCCTTCTGGCTCCGGCACTGTTTCGGGGAGGGGAGACTCACCCTCTGATTCGGGGAAGCGACTCTACGGTTCAAGGTGATTCTGATGTTCAGCAGAGAATAACCGATCCCTTACCCCGAACCATAACAGGCGCGCCCTCTTCACTTCCTGCCGAAAAAGCCCCCCCTGTTCCGGAATTTGTCCAGGTACTAAACACCTCTCCTGAGCCGGTCTCTGTGGAAAATAGAGCTACCGGATCAGAAGTTAAGGCGGAATCTGTTGGTGACTCGCCAGGAGTGGATGGAGATGGCCAACTTAAGGCCTGGACGCTTCAGGTGGCGACATTTTCTGACCGGAGCAACGCGGATAAACTTGAAAAGCAGCTTAAGGGGATGGGGTACTCTTCCTACACCAGGCCTGTGCTACGTGATGGTGGACGGTCATTCTATCGAGTCTACCTTGGCCCCGAGGTAAGAACAAAGGAGCTCCTTGAAGCGAGGGAGAGACTCAAAAAAGAGCTTGGGCTTGAAGGGGTGGTGACCCGTTTTGTTCATTGATGGCCTCTTGTTGAGCGTAAAATGGGGTTCAACGATGTCGGATTGCTGGTGACGAAAGTCTTCGGTAAAGAGCGGTAGATAGTTTCCCGCTGTCGTGTAGAATAGTAACTGAACAATGAGCAGAAGGAAGAAGGGCCTTTAGAGGCCTTTCCTTTTTTTGGTTCTACAGTGTGTTTCATGGTTTGTCCAGTGAAACTGAGGCTTTTTCGGTAAGTGCGTAAATCGAAGGGCGGTAGCGTGTTTTTTGGTTGGATGGTAGGTGGCCAGTAAGACTTTACCCTTAAACTTTTGAAGAAGAATAGCCTGAGATAGGCGGTTGTCTGATCAACAGACAGAGATTATCTGTCGTAGGCTTAAAATACTTTGGTGAGTCTTCCAGGGTCTGGTTGTTTAGCCCCAGTGAAAATAAAATCCATTGAAAGCTTGATGTAGTAATGGATAAAAATGATTGTTAAGTCAGAAAAGGCAATGCAAAAGAAATTTATTCTTGTTTTCGAGAAGTGGATAACTATTTATTAAAAAACACGAACAACGTGCAAGACCAGTTTTAAGCGGAAGCACGAGAAGACTGCATAAGTACTCATTGTCTGTCCGAGCTACTGGCAGGATGCGGGATTTCGTGATCTTGCTGTTAGTGATAATTTCAACAAATTCTGTCGTTAATTTTATACATAAGTTCTATTTAAAAGAAGTTGTTTTCTATTGGCAGCAGTTGAAGATTTTGAATCTAAGCAGGTGTTGGTCATTGTTATTTGTATGCAGGGTATAATTGAATTTAAATTAAAACGACCAACGAGTTTGAAGTGCTTATTTGTCTATAGGAAAAGAAATGCAATTTGATAAAGATCCTGTGGTTGCAGTGATTGGTTTAGGCTATGTGGGATTGCCATTAGCTGTTGAGTTTGGGAAAAAGTATAATACTATTGGCTTTGACATAAATGGAAGTCGGGTCGCTGAATTGGTTTCTGGCTGCGATGTTACCCTAGAGGTTTCTGATGAAGAACTGATGCAATCAGAGAAATTGATTTATACTAGCGATTTGCATGATATTAAAGGTGCAAATGTATATGTTGTTACTGTACCTACGCCAATTGATCGTCATAAGCGCCCAGATTTAGCACCATTAGTCAATGCGAGTACTATGCTAGGTAATGTCGTCAGTGAGGGTAATATTGTTGTTTATGAATCGACTGTTTACCCTGGAGCGACTGAAGAAGAGTGTATTCCGTTGATTGAACAGATATCTGGTCTGGTATTCAATCAGGATTTTTTTGCGGGTTATAGTCCTGAAAGAATCAATCCGGGAGACAAGGAGCATAGGGTAACAAACATCAAAAAAGTAACTTCTGGATCAACACTTGAAGCGGCACAATATATTGATGAACTTTATGCTTCTATAATCACAGCAGGCACCTATAAAGCCAGCAGTATAAAGGTGGCAGAAGCAGCCAAGGTGATTGAAAATACCCAAAGAGATCTTAATATTGCTCTGGTTAATGAGCTAGCTGTTATCTTTAACAAGTTGGGCATTGATACCGAGGAGGTGTTGCTGGCTGCTGGTACAAAATGGAACTTCCTTCCCTTCCGGCCAGGACTTGTTGGAGGTCATTGTATAGGTGTAGACCCTTATTACCTCACTCATAAAGCAAAAGAAATAGGCTACCACCCCGAAGTTATCCTTGCAGGCCGAAGGATTAATGATGGTATGGGGCAGTACGTTGTATCACAAGTAGTAAAAATGATGATCAAGCGCCGGATACATGTTGAAGAATCAAATGTACTGATTATGGGGCTATCGTTTAAAGAAAATTGCCCTGATTTGAGAAATACGAGAGTGATTGATCTTGTAAAAGAATTCAAAGAATACGGCGCCAATGTTGATATATATGACCCCTGGGTGAATCCAAAAGAAGCTGAAGAAGAGTATGGTGTTAATCCTGTTTCTGAAATGGTTTCTGGTAAATATGATGCTATTGTGCTTGCAGTTGCGCATACTCAGTTCAAAGAAATGGGAGCTGGAAACATCCGTGACCTGGGGAGAGATAACTGTATAGTGTTTGATATTAAGTATGCTCTTCCAGCAGAAAGTGTTGATGGGCGTCTATAACAAATCATCAGGTCAAAACTTCCTGTAGTGTAGCAAATGAGGCTCTTGCTGTACTTTCCTAATGCCTATCGTAGTATGTAAAATGAAATACGATCAAGTTAAACAAAAGCTAATGGAAGAACCTAGAAAATGGGTGATCACTGGGGTCGCAGGATTTATAGGTTCAAACTTGTTGGAGACCTTGCTGAAGCTAAATCAGAAAGTGGTAGGGCTTGATAATTTTGCAACCGGTCATCGAGAAAACCTTGATGAGGTACAGTCTCTTGTCAGCGATAAGCAATGGAAGTATTTCACTTTTTATGAGGGAGATATTCGAAACTTAGATCATTGTCACAAGGCTGTAGCTGATGCGGACTATATTTTACATCAGGCAGCGCTTGGCTCCGTTCCAAGATCAATCAATGACCCTATTACCAGCAATGAAACCAATATTACAGGTTTTCTAAATATGTTGGTAGCCTCAAGGGACGCAGGAGTCAAAAACTTTGTTTATGCAGCTTCCAGTTCAACATACGGCGATCATCAAGCCCTTCCAAAAGTTGAAGAGAATATTGGAAATCCACTTTCACCGTATGCAGTAACTAAATATGTTAATGAGTTGTATGCCAGGGTGTTTGCCAGAAGTTATGGGTTTAAAACTATTGGTCTGCGCTATTTTAATGTATTCGGCCAGCGACAGGACCCAAATGGAGCCTATGCTGCAGTAATACCAAAATGGATATCGGCACTAATTAATGGTAATGATGTTTATATAAATGGTGATGGCGAAACCAGCAGGGATTTTTGTTATATCGATAACGCAGTTCAAGCCAATATTCTAGCTGCCTTGGCTGATGATAAGGACAAAGATCAGGTTTATAATATAGCGGTAGGGGACAGAACAACGCTGAATGAGGTTTTTTCAGCTATATGTGATGTTTTATCTGAAAGGATTTCCTATTGCAAAGAAGTTGAGCCAGTGTATAGAGCCTTCAGGGAAGGGGATGTCCGTCACTCACAAGCAGACATATCTAAGGCAACTCGTTTAATAGGTTATCAGCCAACTCACCGGATCATAGAGGGACTGCATGAATCCATTGGTTGGTACATCAGAGATATATTATGAAAGTTACGGTATTTGGAATCGGCTATGTTGGCTTAGTTCAGGCCGCGGTTCTGGCTGAGGTTGGACATGATGTAGTATGTGTTGATGTGGATAAAAAGAAGGTTGAAGATTTAAAGAGGGGTGTGATTCCTATCTATGAGCCAGGCCTTGAATCTCTGGTAAGAAATAATTACGAAGCAGGCAGGCTTTCTTTTACAACAGAGGCGAAAAAAGGTGTAGACCATGGCCAATTTCAATTTATTGCTGTAGGTACACCTCCGGATGAGGATGGAGCTGCGGATCTGCAGTACGTTTTAGAAGTCGCAGCAACCATTGCTGATAATATGAAGTTTGCTGACAACGATAATCCAGATATAGATCAATCAAAAATTATCGTAAATAAGTCTACAGTACCAGTTGGCACTGCAGACAGGGTTATAAATAAAGTTCAAGAAGTGCTAAATACCCGGTTTGAGTATTTACGATCATTTGATGTACAACTACCTCTTGAATTACCTGTTTTCCAGGTTGCCTCAAATCCAGAGTTCTTGAAAGAGGGTGCTGCAGTAGCTGACTGCATGAAGCCTGATCGGATCATTATCGGGACAGATGATGAAATGACCCGTGAAAAGTTTCGAGAGCTTTATGCACCCTTTACTCGTAATCATGATCGGATGCTTTTTATGGATGTACGAAGTGCCGAATTAACGAAATATGCCGCTAACTGTATGTTAGCTACCAAAATCAGTTTTATGAATGAAATGGCCTGCTTGGCAGAGCGTTTGGGTGCTGATATAGAGGCTGTGCGCCAGGGAATTGGATCTGATCCTCGTATTGGTTATCATTTTATTTATCCTGGTTGTGGTTATGGTGGATCCTGTTTTCCAAAAGATGTGCAGGCGCTGAAACGAAGTGCAGAAGGCATTAATTTTGATCCATTGATGTTGCGCGCAGTTGAAGAAAGAAATAACCTTCAAAAGCAAGTGCTGTTTGACAAAATTAATAACTATTTCAACGGTGACCTTTCCAGAAAAACGTTTGCACTTTGGGGGCTTTCCTTTAAACCAAACACAGATGATATGCGTGATGCTCCAAGTCGAGTGCTGATGGAAACCCTCTGGCAATCAGGAGCAAATATTCAGGCCTTTGACCCTGAAGCGATGGAAGAAGCTCAGCGTATATATGGCGTACGTGAAAATTTATCTCTTTGTAGTACCAGTCATTCTGCCCTGCATGGTGCAGATGCTCTGATAATCTGTACTGAATGGAAGTCCTTTCGGGCTCCTGATTTTAGTGAACTGCATAAGCTATTAAATCGGCCTGTTATTTTTGACGGCCGAAATATGTATGAGCCTGAGCGTATGAAGCTTAAAGGCTTTACTTATATATCCATTGGACGTTGAATTCTTAACCCGTAAGCGTCATCCTAACCAAAGAGGCTTTGAAGCTGGGCCTCGCTATACAGAATGTTAATTAAATGAAATATCTTGTTACTGGTGCTGCAGGTTTTATCGGGTTTTTTACTTCTCTCCGCTTATGCGAAATGGGACATGAAGTTGTTGGGCTTGATAATCTGAATGATTATTATGATCCAAGCTTGAAAATGGCTCGCCTGAATCAATTAAAATGTAATAACAACTTTAAATTTGTCAAAATGGATTTAAAGGATAGAAAAGCAATTGCTGATCTGTTTAAGGTAGAGAAATTTCACCGAGTGATTAATCTGGCTGCTCAAGCTGGTGTCCGATTTTCAATTGAGCAACCTTTAGCTTATATTGACAGTAATGTTGTGGGTTTTGCTCATATTCTTGAAGGTTGTCGGCATAATGATGTTGAACACTTGGTGTATGCCAGTTCTTCTAGTGTCTATGGTGCAAATACAAGGCTACCATTTTCTGAACATGATAATGTTGAGCACCCGCTGAGTCTATACGCAGCCAGTAAAAAAACCAATGAATTGATGGCACACACATACAGCCATCTTTATGGTATGCCAAGTACAGGGTTACGTTTTTTTACCGTTTATGGGCCCTGGGGCCGTCCTGATATGGCTCTCTTTAAGTTTACAAAAGCTATTCTTGCTGGTGATCCAATCGATGTATTCAATTTTGGAAAGCACCGGCGTGACTTTACTTATATTGATGACATTGTTGAGGGAGTGGTTCGGGTGGCTCAAAGCCCCGCTTTGCCTCAGCCAGGATGGGACAGTGACACGCCAGATCCTGCATGCAGTAAAGCCCCTTGGTGTGTCTACAATATAGGTAATAATCAGCCTGTGGAACTTATGGATTGTATTAGGGCGCTTGAAAAATCGCTCGGCAAGAGGGCGGAGCTTAACCTTTTGCCATTACAACCTGGTGATGTTCCTGATACCTATGCCAGTATTGATGGTTTAGTTGAACAATTTAAATACCGACCTTCAATATGTATTGAAGATGGAATAGAAAGATTTGTTAACTGGTATATGAGTTATTTCAAAGTATGATATAAGTTTATATAATTTATTTATAAGCTGTTACATCAAAAATTGCCTTTTTTCAGATTTTTGTCTTTCAATATAGTTTGCTTTGAAAATATATTTATGAAAGTTTTGCTTTTGTTTTCCAGTAATGAGTTAGGGGGAGCTGAGCGTAGTCTTTCCCGCATGGCACTTGCTAGTGAAACTTCTACGTATGAGCTTGGAACAATCAAAGGTGATGGGGCATGGTGTGACTGGTTACGCTCAAAGGGTCATGACCCCATCGTCTTTGGAAAAAGTGGTTTTTATAACGGTGGAATGTTAGGTGCATTGATTCGACTTTTTTATTATCTTCGAAATTATCCTGTTGATGTCGTTTATGTTTGCGGTATTCGCTTGTCGCTTGTGTTGCGGCTTTTACGATTTTTGATTCCTTCTATCAAGATTATTCATGGTATACGATGGAATCCGGATAGTCCTAGCCGCCTTGATGTGTTTACTCGATTTATTGAACGTACAACTGGTTTTTTGATTGATGGCTGGATTACTAACTCTCGAGCTGCAAAAAGTACATTAATGAAGCGTTGTGGAATCAATGCTGATCAGATTAATGTAATTTATAATGGTATTGATTTATTTCCTGATGAACTACCTAAATATGACAGTAAACCCCTTGAAGTTATTACTGTGGCAAATCTAAACCCCAGAAAAGGGCATCGTGAATTTTTAAAAGTGGTAAAAAAAGTTATTCAAAAACTTCCACGAGCTCAGTTTGTTTTTGTTGGTCGTGATGATATGAATGGCTGTGTGCAAAAATCAATTATAGAGGCAGGCCTTCAGAACTCAGTTCGCTTTGAGGGGTTTAATCAAGATGTAACCCCATGGTATAAGCGTGGGAGAATATCTGTGTTACCATCTTTATGGGGAGAAGGTTGTCCAACATCAATTTTAGAGGCACTTTCGTTTGGAGTACCAGTGATAGCCCATGCCATTGATGGTGTGCCTGAGTTAGTAGATGATGGACGTGATGGATACCTTTTCTCTGTTGGAGATGAGGCTATGGCTGAAAAAATCGTCGATTTACTAGTTGATGCCCAATTAGCGGAACAAATGGGTAGATATGGCCGAGACAAGGTTATAACTCACTTTATGCTCAATTCTTGTGTTGTTCAGCATGATAAAATTTATAGTAAGTTGATTAGATGCTAGCTTAACTGGTTTTGATGGTTGCTAATTTTAAATTCTTCTTAGTACTTTACCTTAGAAATTTATACAAGCATATAATTTAAATTGTTTGTGAGATACTGTTTTAAGAATAGTGAAATCTAATACAATCTTGCTCACGTTTACAGTGTTTTTTATCTGTGCTATGTTGGTTTTTTGTTTGTGAAAAAATTATTCAAAATTTCTTTTCTCAGTGGGTGTTTAACACTTGCAAAGCTGATTAGCAGTTTTGTTATCGCTAAAACGGTGGCGTTATATGCAGGCCCTGCAGGGCTTGTGATGGTTTCTCAAATACAGAGCTTTGTTATTGCCCTTAACGGAGTAGTGGCTTCTCCAGCAGGTGCTTGTGTCGTTAGATATACAGCAGAAAAAAAAGAAGAAGGCTTTGATTCCTGTTCTCCTTGGTGGTCAGCAACATTACACTGGTTTTTATTGCTATTCTTTTTATCTACTACCGTTGTATGTCTTTTTTCTGTTTTTCTTGCTAAGTTTATTTTACATGATCCCAGCTTGTACTGGATTATTATTTTTATTAGTTTGACTTTGCCGTTATCCACAGCCAATATTTTGATTTCTTCAGTTCTGAATGGCTTTCAGAAATACCGTTCCTATGCAAAATTAAGCCTTTGTGCAGTTTTTTTTTCTACTGTGGCTATTGTTATATTTATTTCATTGTACAAAACTGTAGGTGCTCTATTCGCTATCGGAAGCTATTATGCCTTGTCAGGTCTGATTATGTTATCAGGTACTATTAATGAAGAATGGTTTAAAGTAAAATACTGGTTCCAAAGTTTAAGAAAAGAGTATTTTTATAGTGTGGGAGGTTATGTGTTAATGGGGGTTGCTACTGTAATCTCTATGCCTGCTGCGCTTATTATTATTCGAAAGTTAATGATAGCTAGTGTAGGAATAGAAGAAGCAGGATATTGGGAAGTAGTTTGGAAGATCTCCGAGGCTTATATCGGAGTTATTACAACGGCTTTGAGTATTTATTATTTGCCGGTTTTGTCGGGATTACAAACAAAACAGCTAATAAAAAGTGAGATTTTTCGGGCGATTAAAATAGTTTTTCCATTTCTATTTCTATCATCTTCTGTTATTTACATTTTTCGAGACTTAATTGTAGTTGTTTTGTTTTCAAGTGAATTTAAACCTGCCAGGGACTTTTTTCTGATGCAATTTTTAGGGAGTGTGGTGAAAGTAATTGGCTGGTTTTTTGCCTACACTCTTGTGGCTAGAAATAGTTCTTTATATTATGTTTTTTGTGAGTTTCTATTCTCTTTTGTTTTCGTGATGTTCTCATATTTTCTTGTCGATTCCATGGGGGGGAATGGAATAAGTTTGGCATATTTTATTAGTGGTTTTGTCTATCTGATTGTGGTTGTTGTTTCGTTCAATAAAACATTAAAAACAAAGACTTTGTTTTACTGATTGCATTTTAAAAATGCCGGTTTCGTTTTTGAGATGTCATTGTGATATCAGCGATTTAGATCAGCTTTCCACTTAATATTACAGTTTTAGGGCTTATGGTTTAGTTTAGAGTATGGTTGATGATATGAATAGAAATGATTATAAAGATTTGTATTGGACGAGAGAATATGTGACAAAATTCTGGAATTATGAATCACAATTTCCAGAAAGATACTTTACATATGCCGCCGGTGCTGGAATTGCAAAATGGATAAAAAATACTTTTCCAGGAAAGAGTACAATTCTCGACTATGGTTGTGGACTTGGTTTTTTAAGTGAACAACTTGTTGAATACGGGTTTGAAGTTTACAGTTATGATGTTGCGGAAGATGCTGTAGAAAAAATAAATTCGCGTCTAAAAGGAAAAAGTAACTTTAATGGAGCATATTGTGATATACAACAGCTTAAAGAAAAAAATATTGTTTTTGATCTTGTTGTATGTTGTGAAGTGATTGAGCACTTGTATGATAATGTCCTGAATAGTTTAATCCGTGATATTAATTCAATACTTGGCGACAATGGGGTTGTTATTTATACAACGCCTAATGATGAGGATCTAGAGGAATTAATGCTGATTTGCCCTGTCTCTGGCGAAAGGTATCATAGATGGCAGCATGTTAGAAGTTGGAATCAAAATAGTTTGAAACAATACTTTGAGTCTTTTTATGAAAGTATTTCTTTTTTTGAAGAGAATTTTGAATATAAAAACAAATCAGTTCTTGCTAAGGTGATAATTTCTTCTTATGTATTGATAATGAAACTTTTATCTAATACATCTATTTATGATCGTAGAGTGTCAAATTATTTTGAGCGAAGTTTGATTGCTGTTTGTAAGATTAAGAGTTGAATTTTCTCAGGCAGTGCAGAGGGGGCTAGGTTTTGAAGATTAAAAGTCTGGAATAAAATACTATTTATATTTAGATGCAATCTTATGTGTGAATTGTTGAGTTGTGAGAGCTTGCTTAGGTTTTGGGTTGTTTTTGAATTAAAATTTAATTCTAATCGATTTGGTTTTTTCTCATTTGAAATGTTTTAGCAGATTCTATAATATGTAGTAGTTCAGACCTGATCTGACAGTCACCGATTTTTCAGAGGGTGTCTGTCAGGTCAAATTCAGGCTACAAATTTTTCCTTCCAGATCTCTTTGCCATCTATCAGAGTTTCCATTGGCGTTCTT